>NZ_JABUZE010000039.1:0-49571 GCF_014897805.1 Halomonas sp. 3F2F | reverse complement strand
TAGCTATGAAGCTGATCACGCGATTAATTTTGAATAAGCACTTAGTCAGCAGTGCTTTGCAATACGCCGCGGTTAATTTGATCTTCTTCGATGGATTCGAACAGTGCTTTAAAATTGCCCTCTCCAAAACCATCATCGCCCTTACGCTGGATAAACTCGAAGAAGATCGGACCAATCACCGTTTTTGAGAAAATCTGTAGCAAAATTCTGGTTTCGCCACCGCCTACAACGCCTTCACCATCAATCAAAATGCCACGGTTACGGAGTTTATCGAGGGGCTCTTGGTGATCTTTTACGCGCTCAAGCGATTTTTCATAATAGATGTTCGGTGGGCCAGGCATAAACTCAAGCCCCGCATCAGCAATTAAGTCAGTGCCGGTATAGATATCGTTCGTTGCAATGGCAATGTGCTGAATACCTTCGCCATTATACTCGCGCAAGTACTCTTCAATTTGGCTGTGATCGTCGGCACTCTCGTTAATCGGGATACGAATTTTGCCATCGGGAGAGGTTAATGCGCGGCTAGTAAGACCGGTGACTTTACCGGTGATATCGAAGTAGCGTATTTCACGGAAGTTAAAGGTGTCGTGATAAAACTTATACCACGTGTCCATATTGCCGCGAATAACGTTATGAGTGAGGTGGTCAAGATAGTAAAAGCCAAACCCTTTAGGCTTAGGGTTTACCTCATCTAACCATTCAAACTCATTTGAATAACAGCTGCCTTTTTCGCCATACGTATCAATAAAGTAAAGCAGCGAGCCGCCAATACCAACAACTGCAGGCGCATCGATGGACTTATTGCCAGTGAACTCTTCAGCCCCTAACTCAACGGCACGTTTTAGGGCGTGCTGAGCATCAACAACGCGCCAAGCCATGGCCGGTGCACAGGGGCCGTGCGCCTCAATAAACGCTGATGCATGCGAGTTAGGCTCGCTGTTAAGCAGATAGTTAATATCACCCTGACGATAAACGGTGATTGACTTATCACGGTGCTTGGCAACGGGGACGAAGCCCATTTGCCGAAACAGGCTGTCTAACTTTTCCGGCTCAGGATGGGCAAATTCAACAAATTCAAAACCATCGGTGCCCGCTGGGTTTGCATCGCTTATGGTTACTTTTGGCGCGTCATGAGGAAAAGGTCCCATCGCTGTCTCTCCTATTATTGTCTTGTAAGTGAACAAGCTCAGTATAGGGAAGAGGCGGTGCAATTAGGTTGCAAACTAACCTAAGATATCGCCAAATAGCGCACAGCTTGTGCGCAACTGGAGTGTTCTATGCACGGGATTTCTTTGGATCGATATGATCTTGCAATTTTATCAGTATTGCAGAAGAACTCAGCCCTCACCAATTCAGAGCTGGGAGAGCGCGTCAGCTTGTCTCCCTCTCAGTGCTCCCGGCGTAAAGCGCGGCTAGAAGCCGAAGGGGTGATTAAGGGGTATTCGGCGAGGCTTGATGCCTCCAGCCTGGGGTTTGGCTTGCGTGCGATCACCCGCGTTAATCTCAAAGCGCATGGTGAGAGCATGGATGATGATTTTGTAACGTTACTGACGAAGCACGCCATGGTGCGTGAGGCCTATTCTGTGTCGGGGGATGCGGACTATGTACTGCACGTTATCGCCAAGGACCTCACTGAGTTTTCAGACTTTATTCATCACCATTTATTACCTCATCCTAATGTCACCCAGGTTCGCTCTGAAATCATACTGCGGAGTATGAAAGAGGAGCAGGGGCTGCCGGTGAGTGGTGGCTAAGCGATGTCTGAAATTACTGACTTTTCAGACAAAGCCTAAGTAGCTACGTTAGTTTTGTGCCGTGAGGGCTCTATGCGTCTTAAATTTAACTGTCAGAATCGTATCGGTATTCTTCGCGATATAGTGGCCCAGTTTGCTGACTACCGCATAAATGTCGCGCGGGGCGAAGTTGGGGGCGAGCAGGGCAATACCATCTATTTGCATGTCCCGAAGTTGCTTAATGCTCAATTGAGCACGCTTAAACCGGCACTGGAAGCTATCCCAGGTGTTTTTGGCGTCAAACGCGCGAGCTTGATGCCCAGCGAGCGTCGTCATTTGGAGTTGGACGCATTGCTGTCTTCGCTGTCTGACCCCGTTATGTCGATAGATATGCAGGGTCGCATTGTAGCGGCCAACCGTATCGCCGTTCAGGTATTGGGGGTGCGCGTTCAAGAAGTACCAGGGCTATCGCTGGATCGCTACCTTGACGAAGTCGACCTTCCCGAGGTGATTCGCCGCAACAACTCACGTATCAATGGGCTGCGGATCAAGCTGAAAGGCGATACCTATCTCGCCGATATTGCGCCACTGCACACCGAAGACACCAAGGTGGATTCATTAGCCGGGGCGGTGGTGACATTGCACCGTGCCGACCGCCTCGGGGCACGGATTTATCAGGTGCAGCGCCAGGAACTGCGTGGCTTTGAGGCTATCTTTCAGTCGAGTTCGCGATTGGCAGCCGTGATCAATGAAGCGCGGCGCATGGCGCCACTGGATGCCCCGTTGCTGATTGTAGGGGAAACGGGGACTGGGAAAGAACTGGTCGCCAGAGCCTGCCATTTGGCAAGCCATCGCGGGCAAGCGCCGTTTGTGGTGCTCAATTGTGCCGGGCTGCCAGAATCAATGGCCGAGACAGAGCTTTTCGGTTACGCGCCGGGGGCTTTTGAAGGCGCCCGGCCAGAAGGAAAGCTTGGCCTTCTGGAGCTTAACGAAGGCGGCACCGTGTTTCTCGATGAAGTCGGTGAAATGAGCCCACGGCTGCAGACAAAACTGTTGCGTTTTCTTCAGGATGGCGGCTTCCGGCGTGTGGGTAGCGACGAGGAAACCTTCCTGGATGTCCGGGTGATCTGTGCCACTCAACAGAACCTGCCGCAGCTGTGTAGTGAAGGGCTGTTTCGGCTGGATCTTTATCACCGGCTTAATGTGCTGTTGCTACAGGTCCCTCCCTTACGTGAATGTTTGGACGGCATCGAGGAGTTGGCGAGCTATGTGCTTGATCGTGCGGCGCGCCAGATAGGTTGCCCTTTGCCTGAACTTTCACCTGCTGCGTTGGAAAAAATCACCCGCTACGACTGGCCGGGCAACGTGCGTCAGCTGGAAAATGTGTTGTTCCAGGCGGTGTCGCTATGTGAAGAGAAAGCCATTCAGCCGGTGCATTTGCGTCTTCCTCACAGCGAAGCGTCTTCTGAGCTAGCGGGTATTCCGTTAGAGGGACGCTTGAGCGACATGCTAGGCGAGGTGGAAAGAAATATCTTAAGTACGCTGTATCAGCAATATCCCTCCAGCCGTCAGTTAGGCAAGCGGTTGGGTGTTTCCCACACAACCATTGCCAATAAACTCAAACGTTACGGTATTGGTGCTCAAGACGGCACTTGAAAGCGTACTTGAGACAGCACTTGAAGCCGCATTCAAGACACTACTTAAGCAAAATCTTAAAAAAGTTCGTATAGCAGGTGAATTAACTGTCACGATTTATTTACAGTTTGTCAGAAAAATACAACAGCAGGACACCACGCTTCGGCATTTTTTTCTGAGCGTAACGATTACTTTACAGTTTCATGCCGCTTATACGGGCGGCGCCTCGCCGAATGCGATTTAAGCCCATTCCTGCCCTATGGCTATCTCCATAGACTCTTTATAGATTGCTCTTTATGACTGATTGACCGCAGTTGGTTGGCTTTTATAGGCAGTTAATCGCTCTTAAGTAGCTGTTCTAGCTGCTCATAATAAATAGCCTAAAAAACAATATAAATTTATAAGGTTTCCCAATGACAACGACAAATACGCCCCCCAAAACGCTGTGGCTGGGCCGCTGGGGGTTTGTGCTAGCAGCCACTGGTTCGGCAGTGGGCCTGGGTAATATCTGGAAGTTTCCTTACATCACTGGCGAGTTCGGAGGTGGCGCTTTTGTGCTGGTCTATTTGGCCTGCATATTGGCGGTAGGTGTGCCTATCATGATGGCTGAAATCAGCTTCGGGCGTCGTGGCAGGGGCAGCCCGATTGATGCTATCCGTCGAGTGGTGCATGAATCGGGGCGCGGCAGTTTCTGGTCGATCTTTGGCTGGATGGCCATGCTGTGTGGTTTCATGATTCTGTCGTTCTACGTGGTGGTCGCTGGCTGGTCATTTTCCTATCTATGGAAACTGCTGAGCGGCGGGCTAGCCGGTAATAGTGTTGATGATATGGCGGCAATTTTTGCCGCTAATAATGCCAATCCTTTCACGTTGGGTGCCTGGAGCACGCTAGTGACGGTGCTGACCATGTTCATCGTCGGCAAAGGCGTACAAGCAGGTATTGAAAAGAGTGTCAGTTGGATGATGCCAGGCATGGTGATCATGCTGGGCATACTGATCGGCTACGGTGCTTTTTCTGGTGGCTTTGCCGAAGCTTGGTCTTTTCTGTTTTCTTTCAATGCCGAAGGGTTAAGCAGTGAAGGGCTCTTAGCAGCACTGGGGCATGCCTTCTTTACCTTGTCGCTCGCGTCTGGTGCCATTCTTACCTACGGCTCTTACCTGCCAGAAGGGCACTCCATTGCACGCACGACATTCAGTGTGGCCATTGCTGATACCGTTGTCGCGCTGATGGCTGGCTTGGCTATTTTCCCGATTATTTTCGCTAACGGAATGAATCCCGGCCAAGGGCCAGGGTTGATTTTCATGAGCTTACCGCTGGCCTTCCAAGCAATGCCGTTTGGTACCTTGTTTGGTGTGCTGTTCTTCGTGATGCTATCAATGGCCGCGCTTACGTCGTCGATCTCAATGATCGAAGCGACAGTGGCTTGGCTCGTTGCCAGCAAAGGGCTGACGCGCAAGCAAGCATCCTGGGGTGTGGGCATCGTGCTGTGGTTGGTGAGCACCTTGGCAATGCTGTCGTTCAATGTGGGCGCGGATTGGACGGTGGCAGGCCGTACTTTCTTCGATTGGCTGGATTACCTGACCTCCCGCTGGATGATGCCGCTAGGCGGTTTAGGTACGGCGCTGATGGCAGGCTTCCTGCTGCGTACTGAACTATTCAGGGAAGAACTAGGGCTCTCCCGTACCCAGCACACGCTGTGGCTGTTTATGGTGCGTTACGTCAGCCCGTTAGGCATCGTGTTAATTTTCATCGATGCGCTTGGCCTTGCCACCCTTCAAGTAGGCACTCAGTGGCCGTGGTTGCTAGCCCTGCTGGTGGTTATTACCGTGGTGGGAGAGTTAGCTAGCCCACGACTGCGGCATCAGGCTTCCTGAAGCAACTCATTCGAATAAGACATTAAGAAGAGTCATCAAAGCGCTCTCATCGATAGTCGATGGGAGCGCTTTGCGATAGAGGGATACGTTGCTGGGATGTTAATCAACACGCTTCACTGTGCCGCTAAGGCATCAAAGGCATTGGCGTTAGGGCATAAGCGACGGCACTCATCAAGCTCGGCATTGGCCCGCATCGCTTTCCAACAATCGCCAACGGCTGCACAAGCGTTGCAGGTGTCACACAGTGCACGATAGTCGGCATGATTTATCAGAACATTTCTACGAAGCTCATTCTCTTTAAGACCAAAGCGCTGCAGCATAACTGGCATTAAGGTTTTGGCTGGGCTGAAATGAGCGGGGTGGCCTGCTGCTAGCTGCCTTGCCACTGCCTGCTCAAAGCGTGGTTCTAGCGGTCTTTCCAGGTCATTGATCAGTGCATCATAGCTAGCCCCTGCTTGCTGCTTTATGTTGCGGGCTAACGTCGCGGTTGATGCTGTATAGCAGCGCTCAGTGAGGCGTCCCCACCAAGAGGTGGTATCGGTGTGCTGAGCAGTATCCATGGTCAATCTCCCTCGGCGGTTCTTGATGATGACATCAGTATCAACCGACGAGAGATAAACTATCTTGACGCGGATCAAGTTGGTTTCAAGTGAAACAGAAGGTGAGTAGAGGTGAAAGTGGGGGAAGATGATAGAAAAGTAGCTGCTTATAGGGCGTCATCAGCATGTGAGTGCTGCTCTCACCGCCTATTATACGGCAGCGGCGAGAGCACCTAATCTAGCGGCTCAGTGACTAACAACACTCGCTTCGATACGCTCTTCGGTCGCCGCATTGACTAACTGTTCATGAAAGAAGGCAAGTGCGGCAGGCGCGTCAACACCACGACTCTTTATCGACTCACTCCAGGCATCCTGTAAGTTGCTCGCAACGCCCCTCAGGTAATCAATGTCTTGTTCCGATGCTTGGGTAAAGGTTGCGCCATTTTCTTCACCAAATTCAACGCCGCGCTGGTCGGAAACATCCATCATGTAGCCAAACAAGCGTGACAGCCGTTCACCCGATACGCTTTCAATCGCCGCGCGGTCTTCGTCCGACACTTGGTCCCAGAACATCGGGTTCATAACAATCGCAAAGCTGCCGCGATAGAAGCCGCCGTCTACGGTAAGAGTGTGCGGAGCCACTTCAGCCACGCGGAAGCTGCGCAAGCTCTCAAGCGTTAGCATCGCGCCGTCGACAACACCCTGAGAGGCCGCTTCGTAGGTGCCGGTTGGAGGAATGGAAACCCCGGTCACTGACATTGCCTCGGCTAAACCACTCATCACCCCGCCACCCACACGCAGCCGTTTGCCAGCAAGCTCATCAATTGAGCTTATTTGATCACGGGTAAATATTTGCCCTGGCCCGTGTACGCCCATCGCGACGACATCAACACCACGGTGCTCATTGGCTTGCTGCAAATACTCTTGGTGGGTATGCCAATAGGCAGCAGAAGCATCTTCTGAAGAGAACTCCTCAAAGGTGGGGAATTCAGGTAACTGTGTAGCTAGAAAACGACCCGCCATATGGGCGTGAAAAATCCAGCTGGCGTCTGCAATACCATCAGCAACGATCTCCATTTGTGCAGGAGGAGGCCCCATGTCATGCACTACTTCTACCGTGACACGGTCATCCGTGGCTTCTTCAATCCACGCCTTCCAGGTTGGCCAAACAATGGTATTAATCCCGTGATTCGGCCCACCCCACGTGCTAACGGTGATCGTTGCCTGGGCAAATGAAGACATGCTGAACGCCATGCTGGAAAGCGCGATAGCACCCACGAGTAAGCGAGCGGGTTGTTTCATGTGGAAACTCCAAAACGACGTTATTAACGTCTGTGTTGTTATTGGTCACGCCTAACACCGAGCAAGTGGCGCCTTCTCAGGTGGCGTAAATCACATTGCTTACCTTGCCTTTAGATAGTTTCAATAGCAACTAATTTAAGCTTGATTGAGTTGATACTTAAGTCTTAATTTTTGAAGTTTTGGATGCTCGCTCTAACGGGCAGTAAGTCTTGGTGGTCTCGATCGGCTGATTCAACGAATCGGAATAGCGGTCTCTTCTTTGATATTACGCAGCACGAAATTGGAGCTGACCTGTGAGATACCGTCCAAGGTGAAGAGTTTTTCATTCAGAAATCGGTCATAAGCCGCCATGTCTTCGATAACCACCCGCAGTACGAAATCGGCGTTGCCGGTGGTGGCATAGCACTGCAGCACTTCTGGATATTGCAGAATGCGATTTTCGAACTCGACGGTATTGTCGATGTGGTGGCGAACCAACGTCACCATGACCAGTGCTGATAGTGGTTGGCCCACTAGGCTGGGTTCCACCAACGCTGCAAAGCGGCGGATAACGCCACTCTCCTCCAGGGCTTTTACGCGTCGCCAGCAGGCAGCGGGGGAGAGCCCGATCTGTTCGGCGAGCTCATTGTTGGTAATACGCCCCTGTTGCTGAAGCAGGGTAAGAATGCGCTGATCATGCCTGTCTAAGGTGATGTCTTTGGTTGCTTCTTTCATGGTGTCATTTCATTTATTTGTGGTTTGTTGAATATCATTGCGTCAAAGCTAAAAAAATGAAAGTAATGATTAATAACCAGACGTTTGGAGAGCTAATTAGCAAGCACCTTTAGTGCGCTCTTGGCTAGACTCAGAGGTATTACAACCATAACTCTTCAACCGTACTGGTGAACTCTCATGACAACCCCCTCAATTGCTGAGCAGGCGGGTTCTATTACCCAGCCTCTCGAGATCGCACTCGATAATTATCAGCTGGCCGTCCGCTATAGCCGTGGCGAAGGCCGTATTTTTCTTACTGGCACCCAGGCATTGGTACGCATCGCCTTACGCCAAGCCGAGCTTGATCGCCACAATGGCCGCCAAACGGCAGGGCTTATCAGTGGTTATCGTGGCTCGCCCTTAGGCGGTGTAGACCAAGAAATTTGGCGGGCGAAAGCCGCTATGGAAGCGCATCACATCGATTTTGTCCCTGCGATCAACGAAGACCTGGCCGCTACCATGATGCTTGGTTGCCAACAGGTAGAGACAGATCCTGAGCGGCAAGTCGAAGGTGTCTTCGGCATGTGGTACGGCAAAGGGCCAGGCGTTGACCGTGCGGGCGATGCGTTAAAGCACGGTAATGCCTACGGTAGCTCACCAACGGGTGGTGTGTTGGTGGTCGCGGGCGATGACCATGGGTGTGTGTCATCGTCGATGCCGCATCAGTCGGATGTCGCCTTTATGGCCTGGTTTATGCCGGTCGTAAGCCCTGCGTCATTGGCGGAATATGAACGCTTTGGGTTATGGGGCTATGCACTTTCACGCTTCTCGGGTTGCTGGGTGGGGTTCAAAGCCGTTTCCGAAACAGTAGAGAGTGGCGCATCGGTGGACGTGCCGCCCTTGCCGGAATATGTCACGCCGGATTTCGAAATGCCGGAAGGCGGGCTGCACTATCGCTGGCCGGACCTACCGGGGCCGCAGCTTGAGACTCGCCTTGAGCACAAGCTGGCCGCCGTTCAGGCGTTTGCCACCGCTAACCCGATTGATCAGTATTTATTTCGCCAAGAACAGGCGACGTTTGGGCTGGTTACCACAGGCAAGGGCCACCTGGATTTACTTGAGGCGCTGCGTTTGTTGGGGCTGGATGAGGCGAAGCTGCGTGAATTGGGGGTGGAAATATACAAAGTCGGGATGGTGTGGCCGCTCCATCGCCCCGGCATTCTTGAGTTTATTCATGGCAAGCGCGAAGTGCTGGTCATTGAAGAGAAGCGCGGCATTATTGAAAGTCAGCTTAAAGAGTACATGTCCGAACCCGACCATCCTGGCGAGGTCATCGTGACCGGCAAGCAGGATGAAACTGGCAAACCGCTGATTCCCTTTGTTGGAGAGCTGGGCCCGCGCCTCTTAGCAGGCTTTGTCGCCGAGCGTTTAGCGCGCTTTTTCGACATTGATTTTAGCGACAAGCTGGCAACCGTTGATGCTTGCCAAGCCGGTGTTAAGGAGCTTGGTGGTGTGCGCCGCATGCCGTATTTCTGCTCCGGTTGCCCACACAATAGCTCGACCAATGTGCCAGAGGGCAGTAAAGCCTTAGCGGGCATCGGCTGTCATTTTATGGCGTCGTGGATGGGCCGCAACACCGAATCGTTAATTCAGATGGGCGGCGAAGGCGTTAACTGGGTGGGCAAGAGCCGCTTTACCGGCAATGGGCATATTTTCCAGAACTTAGGCGAAGGCACCTGGTTTCACTCGGGCTCGATGGCGGTGCGTCAGGCAGTGGCTGCCAACGTCAATATTACCTATAAAATCCTGTTCAACGATGCGGTTGCCATGACGGGCGGTCAACCCGTGGATGGGCAAATTAACGTGCCGATGATCGCCCGGCAGTCGCTGGATGAAGGTGTTCGTCGGGTAGTGGTGGTCAGTGATGAGCCCGAAAAATACCGCGGGCATGAAAAGGAGTTTCCTAAGCAGGTAACCTTCCACGGGCGTGAAGAGATGGATACGCTGCAACGTGAACTGCGCGAAATTCCTGGCTGCACCGTGTTGATTTATGACCAAGCATGCGCGGCTGAAAAGCGCCGTCGGCGCAAGCGTGGTTTGATGGAAGACCCCGCCCGCCGGGTGTTCATTAACCATCATGTTTGCGAAGGTTGTGGTGATTGTTCTGTACAGTCCAACTGTTTATCGGTGGTGCCTCGCGAGACCGAACTAGGCCGCAAGCGCAAAATCGATCAGTCGTCCTGCAATAAGGATATGTCCTGCGTCAGTGGCTTTTGCCCCAGTTTTGTTACGGTTGAAGGTGGCGGGCTGCGTAAAGGCCAGGGCGTCACCGCAGATAATGCCTTTTGGCAACGCATAGCGCATTTGCCAACCCCTGCGATTGCCACTTTAACGGCCCCTTATGACTTGCTGGTGGGAGGCGTTGGTGGCACGGGCGTGGTGACCGTTGGGCAACTGATTACCATGGCCGCACACCTGGAAGGTAAGGGCAGCAGCGTGCTCGACTTTATGGGGTTTGCGCAAAAAGGCGGGGCAGTCCTTAGCTATGTGCGTCTGGCATCACAGCCCAGTGAGCTGAATCAGGTACGTATCGAAGCTGGCCAGGCCGATGCGATGATCGCTTGCGATATGGTCGTGGCGAGTTCGCAGAAAGCGCTAAATGTGCTGCAGCCGACCACGCGTATCGTGGCGAATCTGGCGGAGCTAGCCACGGCGGATTATGTCCTTTATCGCGATGCGGATATGCAGCCCAGTAAGCGCCTTAACATGCTGTGTGAAGCGGTTGGCGAGGAACGCTTTGCTTCCCTGGATGCCAATCGCCTAGCCGAACAGCTGCTGGGCGATACGGTGTTTTCCAATATGATGATGCTCGGGTTTGCCTGGCAGCAGGGGCTGGTGCCGCTTTCTGAACCTGCGCTGCAGCGTGCTCTGGAGCTTAACGGCGTCGCTGTGGAGAAGAACCGTCAGGCATTTGCCTGGGGTCGCTTGGCTGCGGTGGAACCCGACTATCTTCAGCAGCATCTGGACACGCTTCCCCTATCCGCGAATGCCACACTGGACGATGTAGTGGCGCGTAACAGTCGCCACCTGGAGCGCTATCAGAACCGTGCCTGGGCTGAGCGTTACGTTACTCAAGTAACGAAAGTGCGTGAGGCCGAAGCAGCGCTAAACGGTGGCCAATCGTTGAGTGAAGCCGTCGCCCATCAGCTCTATCGCTTGATGGCGTATAAAGATGAGTATGAAGTGGCGCGCCTTTACACCCAGAGCGATTTTCTGGATGAGGTCAAAGCCACGTTCTCGGGTGATTACCAGCTAACCTTCCATTTGGCACCGCCACTGCTGGGTGGCCGTAAAGATGCGCAAGGGCGTCCGGTGAAGCGCCGCTTCGGCCCTTGGGTGCTGAAGGCAATGGGCACGTTGGCCAAGCTGCGCGGTTTGCGCAACACCGCGCTTGACCCTTTCCGCTTCAGCGCTGATCGTAAACTCGACCGCGCTTTATTGGCTGACTATGAGCAGTTGATTGATGAGTTAGTGGCCCGTCTTGATGGCACGAATCACGCCACGGCCTTAACGCTTGCTAAGTTGCCAGAAGAAATTCGTGGTTTTGGACCCGTCCGCGAAGCTGCCGCTGAGAAAGCCAACGAGCGGCGTGAGACGTTGCTGAAGGAGCTACGTGAAGGTCGCTCGAAGACCATCGCTGTCGAAGCCGCTTAAGGCAACTCAATATAGGTAAAAAAGGCCACGCAATGCGTGGCCTTTTGCTAGGTAGCGATACAGTTGATTCAACTATGCCTCTTTTCGGCGGCGTACCAGCAGCCAGTGGCTTAGCAAGGCGAGTAGCCCCATCAGCCCAATCGTTAAGGCCATGGTGCGCGAGCTGCCGTCGTGGAATTGCCCGACTAACCCACCTACCACAGCGGCAATCGTCATTTGCAGGAAACCAAACAAAGAAGACGCTGCGCCCGCACATTGAGGGTTGGGCGCCAGTGCCCCGGCCATTGTTTGTGGCATCAAAATGCCGACCCCCAGCATGAACACCATATGCGGCCCCACCACCGCCCACGGGTGATGAACGCCAACGGTGGCCAAGCCCGCCATGACGACGCCCCCAGTTGCGCAGATTACGCTGCCCAGGGTAACGAGGCGATCACGACCTAGGCGGTGGCTGTAGCGACCGCTGACCAGAGTGCCGAAGAAGAAGCCCGCGACAATCAGTGTGAACAGCACGCCATACAACGTAGGTGCGACGCCCAGGTACTCGATGAGTACAAAAGATGAGCCAGAAAGGTACGCGAATAGCCCGGAGAACGCGGCCGCATTCACCAAGGTGTAGCCGATAAAGGCACGCTGAGTCAGTAGTAAGCGGAAATTAGCCAGTACTGTTTTCGGGTGAATCGATTGCCGTCGCTCCTTCGCCAACGGCTCGGGCAGCATAAATATCAGTACCGCCAGCATCACTGCCGCGTAGAGCGCCAGCAATACGAACACCGATTCCCAGCCAAAAAACAGCAGTAACCCCGCGCCCACCACAGGGGCCAGAGCAGGGGCGAGGGCCATCGTGCTTGCCATATAGGAGAGAATGCGCCCAGCCTCGATCGGACCATGAATATCACGCACCGATGCCCGTGCTAATACCGGTCCAGCAGCACCGCCGAAGGCCTGTAGAAAGCGACCTACCAGCAACCACTCGACGCTAGGCGCCCAGGCACACAGTAGGCTCGCCGCGAGAAACAGCGATAACCCTGCGATCATCACCGGGCGGCGGCCAAAGCGATCAGAGATTGGCCCGCACAATAGTTGGGCCAGCGCGAATCCAGCCATATAGAGGCTAAGGGTCAGCTGTATTCGGTCTGGGCCAGTAGTCAGCGCTTCAGCCATCGCGGGCATGGCTGGCAAGTACATATCTGTGGCCAGTGGGCCAAGTGCAGTCACCGCGGCCAGTGCCACGACGGTGGCGGTAGAGGGCAGCTTTAGCACCCCTTAACTCCTTTTGGTTGGATGTGATGCCCCTTCGGACACGCGACGGGCGCCTTCCCGAGTGGAAAGACGCCCGCTTATGTTAGCCTGCTTAGTATAACTTAATCGTATCGCTTTATTTGGCTTGGCTTCAGCTTAGTTGGCGTCAGGCTGTGCCTCGGGTGCGGCTTTTTCGAAGGCTGGCAGCGCACGACAATTGGCAGCGATGCGCTGGATCGTCGGGTAGGCTGACAAATCGCACTCGAAGCGCTCTGCGTTATACACCTGGGGAATCAGGCAGATATCCGCAAGCGTTGGGGTGTCGCCATGGCAAAAGTCGCCGCTGCTGGGGTCAGTAGAGAGCGTCGCTTCCAGAGCTGAGAAGCCCTCGGTAATCCAATGGCGATACCAGGCTAACTTGGCCGCCTCATCCACCCCCAACTCACCGACGAGATACTTGAGCACCCGCAGGTTATTGAGCGGATGAATCTCGCAAGCCACCGACTGGGCAAGCGCACGAACTCTTGCGCGCGCTAACGCATCAGCCGGTAGCAGCGCAGGCTCGGGGTGTACCTCATCGAGATACTCACAGATCGCCAGCGACTGGTTAACCACGGTGCTATCGTCAAGTATCAGGCTAGGCACCATCCCCTGAGGGTTGCGCGCCAGATGGTCGCCACCCCGCTGCTCGCCTTTCACCAAGTTGATCGGAACCTGATCGTAGCCCAGGCCTTTCAGGTTTAAGGCGATCCGCACCCGGTAAGCAGCCGACGAGCGGAAATAGCCGTATAGCGTCGTCATGTTGCCTTCCTTGTGTTGGCTTTATTTGGGCTGGTACTTCACGACTTGCTGATCGATGGTACCAAAGAGGTTGTTGCCATCGCGGTCAAACATCTCGATGCGCACCCGGTCGCCAAAGCGCATAAAGGGAGTTTTCACCTGGCCGTACAGTATCTGCTCGACCATGCGTACTTCGGCTAAACAGCTATAGCCGACGCCGCCGTCAGCCACCGGCTTTCCAGGGCCGCCATCAGGGTCTGGGTTGGAAACAGTACCTGAACCAATCACAGCGCCCGCGCCGAGGTAGCGGGTCTTGGCCGCATGGGCAACCAGCTGTGGGAAGCTGAAAATCATATCGGGACCCGCTTCTGGCTCGCCAAACTTCTCGTCATTCAGGTGCACGGTCAGCGGCAGGTGCACTTTGCCTTCTTGCCAAGCATCGCCCAGTTCGTCTGGGGTCACCGCGATGGGCGAGAAAGAAGAGGCGGGCTTGGCTTGGAAAAAGCCAAAGCCTTTAGCGAGTTCGCCTGGAATGAGGCCGCGCAGGCTGACATCGTTAACCAGCATTACTAGCTTAATGTGCTTGGCGGCTTCCTCGGGGGTGACGGCCATCGGCACGTCATCGGTAATAACCGCGATCTCACCTTCAAAGTCGATGCCATGCTCTTCACTCACCGCCTCAATATCTTCGGTGGGCGCCAGGAAGCAGTCGCTACCGCCCTGGTACATAAGCGGATCGGTCCAGAAGGTTTCGGGCATCTCAGCATTACGCGCCTGACGTACCAGTTGGACATGGTTTAGGTAGGCAGAGCCGTCGGCCCACTGATAGGCACGCGGTAACGGAGAGTGCAGCGCACGCTGATCAAGCTCAAAAGCACCGTCGGCATTGCCATTGTTTAGCTGCGCATAGCGTTCTTCAAGCTGAGGGCTAACGGCTTCCCAGCTTTCAAGGGCCGCTTGAAGCGTGGGAGTAATATCAACAGCGCTTACGGCACGGGCGAGGTCGCGAGAGACGATGATAAGTTCGCCGTCGCGGCCTTTGTTAAGTGTTGCAAGTTTCATGGGCATTCAATCCTTGTCGTCAGGGGGCGATAAGTTTTACGGCTGGTTTGGGTTGAAGTGCGAACGCAGCGTTGACCAAACATCCACATAGTCACGTTGGCGGAAGTTAGCCTCCAGAGCCGCAGGGGTTGGGTGGAAGAAGTAGCGGCTTTCAAACATGAAGGCCAATGTATCGCCTATGAAGTGGGGCTTAAGCTCCGCGTTGGAAGCTTTCTCAAATGTCTCAGCATCCGGGCCGTGGGGTGACATTGAGTTGTGCAGGCTGGCACCGCCTGGAGTGAAGCCTTCCGCTTTCGCATCGTACTCGCCATGAATAAGCCCCATAAACTCGCTCATCAGATTGCGATGGAACCAGGGCGGTCTGAAGGTATTCTCGGCAACCATCCAGCGCGGCGGGAAGATCACAAAATCAAGATTGGCCATTCCCGGCGTATCGGAGGGGGACGTTAATACGGTGAAGATTGACGGATCCGGATGGTCGAAGCTCACCGTATTGATGGTGTTGAAGTTGGCGAGATTATATTTATACGGCGCGCAGTTGCCGTGCCACGCCACCACATCTAACGGCGAATGGTTGAGCTTTGTTTCCCAAAAACGACCAGAGAACTTAGCGACTAAGCGGTAATCACCTTCCAGGTCTTCATAGGCTGCCACCGGGCTTTGGAAGTCACGCGGGTTGGCTAAGCCGTTGGCGCCGATGGGGCCGAGACCGGGTAGTTCTAGAGGGCTGCCGTAGTTCTCACAAATATACCCCCGCGCAGCGTCAACACCCTGTGCTTTACGCACTTGGAACTTCACACCGCGAGGAATAACGGCAATCTCACCGTTATCAATCTCGATTTCACCAAATTCGGTGCGTAGACGAATAGCCCCCATCTGCGGAACGAAGAGCAGTTCGCCATCTGCGTTGTAGAAAAAACGTTCGGTCATGTCTTCATTGAACGTATAAACATGCACGCCCACACCGGCCTGGGTGGCCGCATCCCCGTTCACTGCAATGGTAAACAGGCCATCGATAAAGTCAGTCGGTGCATCCGGTATCGCAACCGGGTCCCAGCGCATTTGGTTGGGGTCCGCGGCGGGCTTCTCTAACGGGGCCGTGTGTACGTTGTTATTTTCCAGTGGCTGATACGCGCTCTGAACAACTGAAGGGCGAATGCGATAAAGCCAGCTACGAAAGTTTTGATGCCGAGGCGCAGTGAAGGCGGAACCAGTGAGTTGTTCAGCATATAAGCCGTAAGCACACTTTTGCGGTGAGTTTTGCCCAATTGGCAGTGCACCCGGCAGCGCTTCGCTTGAAAAGTGATTATGGAAACCGTTCTGATATTGCAATTGTTCAGTCATTGTTAAGACCTGCTGTGTTTGGATGTTACTTAAATAAATCTATCTTTTAGAGATCTAAGACGCGGCGATTAATCGCCATCACCAACCGCATGGGAAATGGCTGCTTCGAGCACGGTTTGGTCGCCGATATGATTAGCCAGTAACAGGATCAGGCGCGCATTGATGCGCTCGCTCTCTGCCTCGCTGCGGTCGCGATGTAGCGCGGTGAGTGCCGCGTAAAAAGCATCCGGGTCAGTAAAGTTGGGATTTAATTCAAGCCTTGGCATGGCAACGCTCCTGAAAGGTCGTGTCAGCGGTACCCGCAAGATAAACGCCCAGCGCGCGGTCTAATGCGTCTTCAACCTGGTGGGCAGTGACGGTGTGCCAGCGAGCAGTAACGTGCTGATCAGGACGGATAAGGTATCCGCCACCCGCTTTCAGGCCGTAGCGTTG
The DNA here is from genome assembly GCF_014897805.1 of Halomonas sp. 3F2F. NCBI lineage: Bacteria > Pseudomonadati > Pseudomonadota > Gammaproteobacteria > Oceanospirillales > Halomonadaceae > Halomonas > Halomonas sp. 3F2F. The sequence continues at coordinate 33,221 of NZ_JABUZE010000039.1, read as the reverse complement.
TGTCACTAGCCCTTCGGTATCGTCTATCACGGTGGTGCGCGGTAGAGCGCCAAACTCATCCGGAGCTGGGCCAACCACCACAAGGCGTAAGTCAGTGTGGCGATCTAACAGCTCGCTCAGCTCTCTTAACGGCGCAGTGGCGTGACCGTCATCAATACGGCCATCGAGTAGCAGTACAAAACCATTACCCAACTGATTGAGTAGCCAAGCGTTCTGCTCGCCCAGGCGAATGGGGGCGTCCTTAGCCGAGCTACCAGGGCGCAGTTCGCTTGGGCCACCATCAACATCGGGCGTATTAAGCGGTGAGCTATCGTAGCGACACGGCATGGAAAGACGGCCGCTGTTAACTAGACTACGTGCGAAGGCATGTTTCTCCGCCAGCTCCAGCGTCACATCGCGGAATACCTGGCTGATATGGCTCTTCGGGGTAATAAAGTCAGTGGCGCGGGTAGAGTTAAGCAGGTTTTCTGTCGCACCGTGCTGGCGCTCGGTGTTATACGTGGATAAGAGAGTTTTCGGCGCCTGCGCTTTGAGAACTCGCGCCAGTTTCCAGGCTAAATTCTCCACACCCTGCAGGGCGCCGTTGGCACCTCTGGCGCCAAAGGGGGATACCTGATGAGCTGCGTCGCCCATAAATATCACGCTGTGATGAATGAAGTTATCCATCTTGCGGCAGCGGAAGGTGTAGACACTGGCCCACTCAAGCTCAAACTCCACGTCCGGGCCAAGCATCGCCTGCACGCGCGGGCGAATGTTCTCTTCTTTCTTTTCTTCTTCCGGGTCAGCGTCCCAGCCTAGCTGGAAGTCGATACGCCACACATTGTCGGGTTCTTTGTGCAGCAGCACCGATTGATTAGGATGGAAGGGCGGATCAAACCAAAACCAGCGCTCTGTCGGGAAATCAGCCTTCATCACCACATCCGCAATCAGGAAGCGGTCTTGAAATACCTGGCCTTTGCAGTCAAGGCCTAGCATGTCGCGGATGCGGCTGTTGGCACCATCCGAAACAAGCAAATAGTCACAGGTCAGTGAGTAGTCACCATCCTGAGTCGACACCTTGATGGCGGTGCTGTCAGGCTGAGCATCAACATCAATGACCTTATGCTTCCAGCGCAGATCAATTTGCTCAGCAAAGTCGTGAGCGCGATTGACCAGAAACTCTTCAAAGTAATACTGCTGCAAGTTAATAAAAGCGGGAATGCGGTGGCCATCTTCTGGCAGCAGGTTGAAGTCGTAGACCTCGCGGTCCTGAAAGAAAACGCGGCCATGTTGCCAAGTGACGCCCTTTTCAAGCATTGGCTCGACGCAGCCTAAACGGTCAATAATTTCCAGTGAACGCTTGGCAAAGCACAATGCCCGCGACCCCACGCTAACGGTGTTGTTGTCGTCCAGGACAATCGAATGAATGCCTTGCTGAGCCAAATCGATAGCGGCGGCGAGGCCGCTAGGTCCGGCACCGACAATCACCACCGGATAATGGCTAACATCTTGAACATCAAGCTCAGGCGGGCGTCGGTAAGGATAGACAGGATTTTTATAGGTTGTTGGCATCTATTGCTCCCCTGCAGCGTCGGGTGAATGACACCCGACAGCTGGGCATGATCAGTGGGTGTCTCTGGTTAGCACTTACTGATTCTCGACGGCGTCCTGCAGGGAGTGCCACATAGCGGTATCGCGCTCTGCCGTCCAGATACGTGGATCTGGGTATTCGCCGCCTGCTTCGTCGTAGCAGCGAGTGATATCGAAAGGCACGCAGTGATCGAAGATGACCCAGTGGCCATATTTCGGCTTAAGAACCGCATAGGTCTCGGCGTAGCACTCGGAGAGTGATTTACCCGCCGCCTTGCCTGCTTTGACGCTGCCATACATATCATTCAAGAAGTCGCGGGTGCCTTGAATGGCTTCCTGGCACTGCTCGGCATTTTGCAGCGCATCGCCGCGGCCGGGCACCAGCTTCTGAGGCTGCATGGCCTGTAGGCGATCAAGCGTTGTAGGCCAGTCCTCGTGGTAAGCATCACCGGTATAAGGGGTGGCGCCATACTCAACGAGGTCACCGGAAAACATGATTTTTTCTTTCGGTAACCAGACAACGGTGTCGCCCTTGGTGTGTCCGCGGCCAAGGTGAATGATCTGCACCTCACGCTCACCCATAAACACCGTCAGCTTTTCCTGGAAGACGATGGTTGGCCAAGTCAGGCCAGGCACAGAATCGACTCCTTTGAACAGACGCGGGAAGCGGCCAACCTCGGATTCATAATCTTGCTGACCACGCTCAACAATCAGGTCATAGGTGCTCTGGCTCGCGTAGATATTCTCGGCATCGTATGCGGATGCGCCGAGAACACGCACGGCATGGTAATGGGTCATGACCACATGCTTAATCGGTAGGTCAGTCACCTCGCGGATACGGCGGATAACGTCCTGGGCCATGATCGGCGTTGCCTGGGTGTCGATGACCATTACGCTGTCATCGCCAATCACTATGCCCGTATTGGGGTCACCTTCAGCCGTGTAAGCATAGAGCCCCTCTGCCAGCTTAGTGAAACTGATCTGTTTCTCTTCGGTATCGGCATGGGACGCGAATTTCTTACTCATGGTATCTCCGGTGCTAACAGGGTGGTTCAGCTGTTTATTGGGTTGTTGTATGTCATGAGGATAGTTTCTAATGAAACTAAATGTCCAGCGCTCTATAGGCGAGCCAGCCGTTCTTGTGCATGAAATCGACAATAAATCCCAGTGAATCAGATGATTATTGCAAACTAATACCTAAGTATAATAATTAAAATCAGCAAATTAGTTGCATAAGAGAGTATCTGTCGGCACTGTTCTGGCTAATGCTGACAGGGCTTGCCCTGAGCATTGGCAACCTAACGCTGATGACATTTTTGTTTGATAAAGGCCAGTAAACGGTGAGTCGTTTTATTTGAAATAGCGTTATTGGATGGAGCCAAGAGGACTCTCTTCCTCAAGGTGGTCAGTATGATGGGCGCGTTGCTGGTGTCTATATTCCCAGCTATGGTGCTGATTTTTATCATCACCACCCCTGACAAACGGTGGCTCTAGGAGAAACACAATGACGATGGATAAAGCAGCAAGCGATGCTCCTCTGGAGTCTTCAGCCAGGGCAGAGCTAGATCTCAACCAGTTTTTACCCTATCAGCTTAACCGTTTAGCTGACCGCATCAGCCAGGCGTTAGAGAAGCTATATGCCGAGTCTTATGATCTCAACATCGCCCAGTGGCGCGTGCTTGCGTGGTTAAGCCACTGTGATGACTTAACCGCTAAGAAGGTGTGTGCCTACACCAATATGGATAAGGCGCGCGTGTCTCGGGCTATTCAGTCGCTGGAAGAGCGTGGGCTGATAAGTCGCACGCCATCCCAGCAAGATCAGCGACTGCATGATTTACATCTGACAGAGGTAGGGCAAGCGCTACTTAATAAACTAGTGCCCGAAGCTCAGGCGTGGGAAGCCGACCTAGTGTCTACCCTCAGCGTTGGTGAATATCGTGATTTGCTCAATACCATGCGCAAGCTTGAACGGCAGTTGGAGAGAATTGGTTAACAGCGAGACATCCTACAGACAAGCCAAGATGGCAGAAGGTACCTCTATGTCGATATCCCTACGTCGTCACTGGTGTGTCATTGATATCAAAGAAAATGTGATTTGTGTAACAAAAGCTGGATTCTAAATTATTCCCCAAGAGCCATTGATAGTGACTCGGAGAGGTGGCTTTTTCCATATAAATATTTGTAAATTAAACCCTATTTGGAGATTCATACTTAAGTATTAGCATCTATTGGTCGATGGGTTGTTGCATGGCCCAGGTATCTTTAGGCATTGTGATAAATAACGTGATTCGCTAGATTTTAAAAAGATAAAAATAAAGTATCATGTTTTGCGCTTCGACTTCGTGACGACCAGAGGAAAGAAAAGTGAATAAAACAACAAACCTGATGATTGGCGCTATCGCCGCCGCAACGCTGAGCACCACCGCCTTAGCGCAAACGACCATCACCGTGAGTACCTGGGCAGGCCCCAATCACGGCATTAACACCATCGTCTGGCCAACCTGGAAAGCGTGGATTGAAGAAGCCACAGAAGGCCGCGTAACAGTCGACGTGATACATGATATGGGACCCCCGGCGTCACAAATGGAAATGGTCGCTGATGGTATCGCTGATGCTACCTGGGTTTTTCACGGCTATAACACTGGTCGCTTCCAGTTAACCAAATTGCCGGAGTTTCCCACCTTTCAAGAGTTCTCATCAGAAAATGCCTCAAGTGCCTATTGGCACACACACCAAGAGTACCTGGCAGCCGCGGGTGAACATCGTGGCGTAGATGTTGTGGCTGCTGGTGTCCACGGGCCTGGCTGGATCTTCAGCAGTGAAAAGTATGAAACCTTAGAAGACCTTAAAGGTAAGCGTATTCGCGTTGGCGGTGGCGTGATGGGGGATCTCTCCAATGCCCTGGAGCTGACCGGTGTCGCCTTGCCGCCCACAGGCGTTTATGAAGCGGGTTCTCAGGGCGTCATCGATGGGGCCATGCTTGTTCCAGAAGGTCTGCGCAGCTTCCGTGTCGCCGAGATTTTCCCCTATACCCTCACGGTAGACGGCGGTTTCTACCGCGGTAGCTTCACCATCGTCGTCAACCCGATGATCTGGGATGAAATGTCGCCCGAAGATCGTGAAGCTGTTGAATCTGTCTCTGGTGAGCGCCTGTCTCGTTTGTTTGGTTACATGATGGATGTTGTGGATGTCCGAGGCGTCGACTTTGCCGAAGAGCTTGGTCATACCTTTACCGAACTCGGTGACGAAGATCTCAATACGCTGAAAAGCATGAGTGACAGCATGATTGCCGAGTGGGCTGAATCTGTTTCAGAAAACCGCAACGTTGATGCGATGGCCGCTATCGAGTTCTATCGCGAGCAGCTTATCGCTGCAGCGGAAGAAGAGAGCGTCAGTAGCCTAGTACCAGATGAATTAGTGTCTGGCGAATCAGTACCAGACGACACACAGTAACCCCCACTGGCGCTAGATGGAGAGTGACCATGCAAACCCAAATGGCACGTGCTACGCGCGTTAGTCGGGTGCTGCAGTTGATGTTAGAGGGGGTGGCTGGCGCTACCCTCTTTGGCATGATGCTGTTGACCACTGCTGACGTAGGCGGCCGCTACTTTTTTAATTCCCCCATTCTAGGTGCTATTGAATTAACTCAGCTGATGTTGGCGGCATTGGTATTCCTGTCGCTGCCAGTCGTTTGTTGGCGTCAAGAGCATGTCAGCGTTGATCTGCTCGATGCGGTGTTTCCTGCAAAACTTATCTGGCTGCGTGAAGTGATCGTCAACCTGATCGTAACGGCGGCTCTTTGGGTGATGGCGCAGCGTGTATGGGCGCTGGCAGAGCGGGCTTTTTCATGGGGAGATGTGACGGAGTTTCTGCGTATTCCCTATGGCTATCTGGTCGGACTGATCGCCATCATGCTCGCGCTTTCAGCGCTACTGACTCTCATCCGAGCCGGTTTCTATCTGCTTGAGGGGCTTAAGGTAATCGAAAAAGGTGGCCCATTGAGTATAGGAGAGCCCCATGACTGAAGCGTTGTACGGTTTCGCAGTATTGTTGATACTCGTATTCCTGCGTGTGCCACTGGCGTTCGCGATGGGAATCGTTGGTTTCGCTGGGTTCTATCTATTAACGGGTAACTGGAATGCTGCCGAAGCAATGGCGGCGCGCCGAGTAGTAGACACCGCCATGGATTATGGCCTGTCCGTCATTCCATTGTTCATTCTAATGGGTAACTTTGTTTCTCATGCAGGCCTATCCGATGCCTTGTTTCGAGCCTCAAATGGTTTTCTAGGTCACCGCAAGGGTGGCCAGGCAATGGCGACAATCGTCGCTTGCGGTGGTTTTAGCGCGATATGCGGATCGAGCTTAGCGACGTGTGCCACCATGGGCCGAGTCGCAATGCCGCAAATGCGCAAATATGGTTATAAGGATTCACTGGCTGCCGCTTCCATCGCGGCGGGTGGCACCTTGGGTATCTTGATACCGCCCAGCGTCATGCTGGTGATTTATGGAATCCTGACCGAAACCAGTATCCGCGAGCTTTTTGCCGCAGGCTTTATCCCCGGCATTCTTGGCATCTTTCTTTATATTGGTGCCATCAAGTGGGTGCTTTGGCGTGACCCCGCCGCTGGCCCTGCGGCAGAGAAAGTGCCATGGCCAGAACGGATCAAGGCGCTAAAAAGCGTCGGCAGTACGCTAGCACTGTTTGTACTCGTGATTGGCGGTATTTACCTCGGGGTGTTTACGCCTACTGAAGCAGCTGGTATCGGTGCAATGGGCGCTTTCTTAATCGCGCTAATGCGTCGGGCGCTGACCCCACAAGTGTTAATGAACGTGTTAATGGACACCGTGCGCACCACCGCGATGCTGTTTGCTGTGGTGCTAACGGCGCTGATTTTCGCCAACTTCATCAACCGTGCGGGGCTGCCTGGCGACCTGCTAGCACTGGTGAATGGCCTGAATGTTGCGCCTTTTGTGGTCATTCTGGTGATTATCGCGATCTATGTCGTACTGGGCTGTGTGTTCGAAAGTATGTCGATGCTGCTGCTCACCGTACCAGTATTTTTCCCGGTTGTGGCGGGGCTGGGTTACGACTTGGTGTGGTTTGGCATTCTGGTCGTTATCGTCATTGAGATTAGCCTGATAATACCTCCCGTTGGGATGAACGTCTTCGTACTTAGGGCCGTCTTACCGGACGTATCCACAGGCACGATCTTCCGCGGTGTCACCCCGTTCTGGGTCGCGGGTACCCTACGCGCACTGTTGGTGCTTATCTTCCCTGCGATCGTGCTCTTCCTACCGCGACTGATGTATTAAAACGGCACGGTTCTCTTAACCTTCCCGCTAAACCAACGGATGACAGAGCGTATGCCCTGTCATTCGTTTTTGTTGCTTACTTCTTTATCAGGCTCTGTCGGCTGAGCCGTTACTGCCGCTTGGCGACCAAAGTTAGGATGTCGTAGCTGGCGACCAGCTCATCATGTTGATTGGTCACCGCCACGTCCCACATCACCACGCCTTGCGGGTGGCCGTCGGGAGATGCCCGACCCTGGTCAATCTTACGCTTACAGGTGAGGCGGGCGCGGATGGTGTCGCCAACCAGCACAGGCGTAATAAAGCGCAGCGTATCCAGGCCGTAGTTCGCCAGTACGGGACCTTCGCCTGGGTAAACGAACAAACCAGCAGCTGCCGACAGCACAAAGTAGCCGTGGGCAATGCGTTGGCCAAATTGGGTCTCTTTGGCGGCAATGTCGTCGAAGTGCATGTAGAAGTGGTCGCCGGACAGGCAGCCAAAATTGACGATGTCGGCTTCAGTGACGGTGCGGCGGTGGGTTAACAGCGACTCGCCAACCTGCAGATCATCGAAATGGCGGCGGAACGGATGGATATCGTTCTCGATCACTTTCGCGCCACGCACATACTCCCCTGTGACTGCCGCGAGCATGGTCGGAGAGCCCTGGATAGCGGTGCGCTGTAGATAGTGGTGAACAGCACGAATGCCACCTAGCTCCTCACCACCGCCTGCGCGGCCGGGTCCGCCATGCTTGAGCATCGGTAGCGGAGAGCCGTGGCCAGTGGATTCCTTGGCTGCCTGGGCATCCAAAATCTGCAGGCGGCCATGCTGGGCGGCCAGCACAGGGATCATTTCAGCAGCAATAGCGGGGTCTTTGGTGGTCAGCGTGGTTACCAGGCTGCCCTTGCCTTTGGCGGCGATGGTCAAGGCTTCATCAATGCCGCGATAGGGCATTAGCGTGGCGACGGGGCCGAAAGCTTCGGTGTCGTGCGCACCGCCGTCGTTCAGTGGGTTGCGGTTGATCAGTAAGTGGGGAGAGATGAACGCGCCGTTTTCCACCTCCTGGCCAACAGGCTTGAAGCTGCCGTCTCTGCCAAAGACGCACTCACTGGTTTCCAGCAGCTGTTCGATGGCATGATTAACGTCTCTCAACTGGTCACGGGAAGAGAGTGCGCCCATACGCACGCCTTCTTGATGAGGATCGCCGACGACGATGTTGGCAAGGCGCGCTGTGATTGTGTCTGCCAATGCATCGAGATGCTCGGCGGGCACTAAAATTCGGCGGATCGCGGTGCATTTCTGGCCTGACTTAGCGGTCATCTCTTTGACCACTTCTTTAGCAAAGATCGCGAACTCTTCGTCTTGCGGGCTAATATCTGGCGCCATAATCGCGCTGTTGAGCGAGTCTGCTTCGGCGTTGAACGGAATGCTCTTGGCCATGATATTCGGGTGGCTTTTCAGCATTAGGGCAGTGCTTGCCGAGCCGGTAAAGGTGACAAAGTCCTGCTCATCCAGGTGATCCAGTAAGTCACCGGCTCCACCGACCACCAGTTGCAGCGCACCTTCCGGCAGCAGTCCAGAGTCGTTGATGACGCGCACGGCTGCTTCGGTCAGGTAGCTCGTCGCAGTGGCCGGTTTAAAGATACACGGCATGCCTGCCAGAAAGGCGGGCGCGAACTTCTCCAACATACCCCAGATAGGGAAGTTGAACGCATTAATATGCACCGAGACGCCGCGGCGGGGTACCAGAATGTGGGTGCCGTTGAAGTGGTTCTCTTTGCCTAATTGCGTCACTGGGCCTTCATGGGCCACATTGCCGGAGGGCAGTTCCTTACGACCAGTGGAAGCGTAAGTGAATAGGGTGCCAAAACCACCGTCGATGTCGATCCAGGAGTCGGCCTTGGTGCAACCGGTATGGTGAGAGATGGCATAGAGCTCACGCTTACGCTCTTGGATATAGGCGGCCAGCGCCTTAAGAATGGCGGCACGCTGCTGGAAATCCAGTGCCAGAATGTTCTTCACACCGGTGTTGCGGGCGTACGCCACCGCTTCGCGGAAATTGATCTCTTCTTGGTGGGTATGCGCAACGGTGGTGCCGTTGATAGCGCTGACAAGGGCTTTGGACTCGGTTTGTCCGAACCACTGGCCTGCGATGTAACTTTGCAAAACTGGCATTGTGTGTTCTCCCGCCTGTCTTGTGGGTATAAGGATAAACAAAGCCGACGCAGTCGCCGGCTTGGAAGTAGGTGGGCTAAGGGTTATACCTCGTCAAAATCGAGCACGACCTTGCTGCTGATCGGGTAGCACTGGCAGGACAGTACGTAGCCGGCATCTATTTCGTAATCTTCCAGGGCGTAGTTGGCGTCCATTTCCACCTCACCTTCAATCACTTTTGACTTACAGGTGGAGCACACGCCCGCCTTGCATGAGAACGGCAGGTCGGCGCCGTGTTCGTTACCCGCGTCAAGAATATTCTGGGTATTGCGGGGCAGGTTATATTCGATAGTGCGGCCGTCGATAATTACCTTGATATGTGAAGTTTCAGCCTCAAGCTGATCGGCTCTGGCCGCCTGGCGGCGTTTGGCACCTGCTGTTGGCAAGCCAGTAGTGAACAGCTCAAAGTGCACCTTCTCCTTTGGCATTCCATGTTGGCTCAGGACGTCGCGCACGATCTCGGTCATCTCGTGCGGGCCACAAATAAACGCGGCGTCGAGCTTGGGCACGTCTACCCAGCGGTCAAACAGAGCGTTGCACTTATCGGCGTCGATACGACCGTTGTAAAGATCGATTTCATGCTGCTCGCGGCTAAATACATAGATGATATTGAGGCGTTCGAGATAGCGATCTTTGAGATCCTGCAAGCGTTCGCGAAACAGTGTGCCCGTGGTGGAGCGGTTGCCATAAATCACCGTAAAACGGCTTTTTGGCTCGCTTTCCAACGTAGTGGAAACAATCGACATGATGGGGGTGACGCCACTGCCTGCGGTCACCGCCAGATAGTGCCCTTCACGACTGGGGTCGAGAGGCACGAAGAACTTGCCCTGAGGCGGCATTACTTCCAATTGCTCCCCAGGCTGCAGTTGCTGGTTGGCAAAGGTTGAGAAGCTACCGCCCGGCACCAGCTTGACGGCGACTCTTAGCTCATGTTCGTGAACGCCAGTGCAGATTGAATAAGAGCGGCGGACATCCTCACCTTCGATGTCGCGGCGCAGTGTTAGGTACTGCCCTTGGGTAAAGCGGAAGGCGTCCAACAGATCGTCGGGAATATCGAAAGCAATGGAAACGGCATCATGGGTTTCCTTGCGTACATCCTTGACGGTCAGGGCGTGAAATCGGCTCATGGGAAATGGTCTCGTCGTTTTACAGACACTTGAAATAATCAAAAGGCTCCAGGCAATCGCGGCAGCGGTAGAGCGCCTTGCAAGCCGTAGAGCCGAATTCGCTGACGCGTTCGGTTGTGTTGCTGCCACATAACGGGCAGGGCACTACCGGGTCAGACTGGCCCGTCAGGCTGCGTTTGCTGGCGCTCCCTACCGGCGGCGCGATGCCGTAAGCGCGCAATTTTTCGCGCCCGGCGTTGGTCAGCCAATCGGTGGTCCAGGCGGGTGACAGGCGGCGCTGAATCAGCGGGTCTGGGTAGCCAGCGGCCACCAGTGCTTCATGAATATGCTGTTCGATAACTTCTGTCGCCGGGCAGCCGGAGTAGGTGGGGGTCACATTGACCACCAAGCGACCGTCCACCCAGTCGATAGCGCGCACAATTCCCAGCTCAACTACGCTGACGACCGGCACTTCTGGGTCTAGCACTTGCTGTAAAACCGCCAGTACTGCGTCGACATCGCCTTTTTCGCCAGCGGGTGGCAGCCCGCGCCGGTCGCTGCCAATCAAGTCACTGGAAGGCCAGTCATCAGACCTGTTATCGATAAGCCCATCACTGGCAGGAGCTGGCGGTGGGTTACCAGACGGTTGCATCGGGATATGCCCTCGGCAGGTATTGCATTTCCGCCAATAGAAAGCCCAGGTGCTCGGTGTGATGGCCGACTTTGCCGCCGGTATACATCCAGGCGTCATAGGAAGGGCGCTCAAGCGTAGCTTCCTCAAGCACCTCTTCCACCGTCGCTTTCCAGCGAGCGGCAATGGTGTCAGGGTCAGGCGCGATACCAGCCTCTATCATGGCCTGATCAATCTCGTCGACCTGCAATAGCTCGCCGGTGAACTGCCAGAGGTTGTCGAGTGCGCGCTGCATACGGGTGTGGCTTTCTTCGGTGCCATCGCCTAGGCGAATCACCCATTCAGAGGAGCGGCGGAGGTGGTACGTTGCTTCTTTGAGCGATTTGGCAGCCACTTCGGCAATTCGCGGGTCGCTGGACTCGGACAAGCCATCCAGTAGATGAACGTGCCAAGCATCGAACAAGAACTGACGTCCCATGATGTCGGCGAAGTCACCGTTGGGCTGCTCGGTGATCAACAGATTACGAAAGTCCTGGGCATCGCGGCGAAAGGCCAGATGATCGGCATCTACCTTGTCAGTCGTCAGGTCAGCAGCCATCAGTTCAGAAGCCATCAGTTCAGAAGCATAGTCAAGCCAGTTGCGTGCTTGCCCGAAGAGGTCGAGCCCTACATTCATTAAGGCCAGCTCTTCTTCCAACGCAGGCGCCTTGCCGCATAGCTGTGCGTGGCGCTGGCCAAGCACCAAGGCGTTGTCGCCAAGGCGTAGCAGGTAATCGGTCAACGGGGTTTGTGTTTTTTGAGCAGTGTTCTTTTGAGCCATGTTTTGCATCACAGCCTCCCTTACATGTGGCCGACTTCTTTCGGCAGTTTGTAGAAGGATGCGTGGCGATAGACCTTGTCGTTAGACGGGTCAAACAGCGGTTCTTTCTCATCGGGAGAAGATGCGGTGATTTCGCTGGCCGGAACCACCCAGATGCTCACCCCTTCATTACGACGGGTGTAAAGCTCACGGGCATTTTCGATTGCCATGCTGCGATCAGCGGCGTGTACGCTGCCGACGTGCTTGTGGTTAAGGCCGTGCTTGCTGCGGATAAAAACTTCGAAGAGGGGCCAGTCAGCCATGAGAAATGCCTCAGTGGTCAGAGGAGTCTCGCGAGACTCCCTATTGTTCTAAAAATAGTGTTTTAAACGTCGGGTTTTAAAAATCAGACGTTGCCAGTTCAAGCGGCTTTGCGTTGACGCTTGGCGGCATAAGCCACGGCGGCTTCGCGCACCCAGGCACCGTTATCAATGGCGTTACGGCGTGCTTCGACACGCTCGCGGTTGCAGGGGCCGTTGCCTTTTACGACGTCAAAAAACTCCTGCCAGTCGATTTCACCGAACTCATAGTGACCGGTCTCTTGGTTATATTTGAGATCCGGGTCTGGAGCGGTGCAGCCCAGCAGCTCTAGCTGCGGTACGGTTTGGTCGAGGAAGCGCTGGCGTAACTCATCGTTGCTGTGACGCTTAATCTTCCAGGCCATCGACTGGGCGCTGTTGGGTGAGTTCTCGTCAGATGGCCCAAACATCATTAGCGATGGCCACCAGAAGCGGTTGATGGAGTCCTGCACCATGGCTTTCTGATCGTCGGTGCCCTCTTGCATCATGGTCAGCAGAATTTGATAACCCTGGCGCTGATGGAAACTCTCTTCTTTGCACACGCGAACCATGGCGCGGGCGTAGGGGCCGTAAGAGGTGCGCTGCAGCGGTACCTGATTAACGATGGCTGCGCCGTCTACCAACCAGCCGATCGTGCCCATGTCCGCCCAGTTGAGCGTTGGGTAGTTGAAGATGCTGGAGTACTTGGCGCGCCCATCGTGAAGTTTGTCGATCTCTTCGTCGCGGTCGGCTCCCAGGGTTTCCATAGCGCTATAGAGGTACAGGCCGTGACCCGCCTCATCCTGAATCTTGGCCATTAGCTGCAGCTTGCGCTTAAGGGTTGGCGCACGTGTCAGCCAGTTACCTTCCGGCAGCATACCGACGATCTCTGAGTGCGCGTGTTGAGAGATCTGACGGATCAACGTCTTACGGTAGGCATCCGGCATCCAATTCTTGGGTTCTATTTTAATTTCGTCATTGATGCGCTCCTGGAACTGGCGTTCCTCAGGACCCATCTCATCAAGCGTTTTGAGTTTGTTAGAACCGGTTTCAACGAGCTGCGCGTACATAAAACCTCCGCGGCATCGGACTATCAGGGAGTGTGATTTATCTTACTTGAAGTATAGTGACACAAAATATTTTATCAATAACTATTTTTGTGTGTCACTTTAAGACTTTGTGATTACGGATAAAGCCAATATGGTTGGTTTGTAAAGGAAAAATGGCTAAGAGTAAGTGATTCTTAATGTTCTATTTTTTTCATCAAAGCTGGTTGTTTGGGTATGAAAAAGCCCTTGCAGGGGTTGCCTGCAAGGGCGTTGGTCTAGCATCTCAATCGATGGCAATACGAGGCTTTAAAGCGCTAGTGGCTGAATCAGCGAAGATCTTTGACGCGTCTAGCCTTGCCTAGCGAGCGCATCACGCTCTCTACTGGGCACACCTCAACCTGGGTGCTGATACCAATATACGTCTTGATGGCATGCTGGAGCTGTTTTGCGGCATCTTCACAAGCTGTGGGGTCGCGGGCGATGTCATGATGATTCGCCTCTACCCGCACAAGCACCATATCCATATTGCCTTGGCGACTAACTTCGATCTCATAGTGGGGTGACAGCGACGCAATCTTGAGCAGTTGCTCTTCGATCTGGGTGGGGAACACGTTTACGCCGCGAATGATCAGCATGTCGTCGCTACGGCCAGTGATTTTGTCGATGCGGCGCATGGGTCGCGCGGTGCCCGGCAACAGACGGGTCAGGTCGCGGGTGCGGTAGCGAATCACCGGCAGGCCTTCTTTGGTCAAGGTGGTGAACACTAGCTCGCCGTATTCGCCGTCTGGCAGCACATCACCACTGACCGGATCGATGATCTCGGGGTAGAAATGATCTTCCCAGATGGTTGGACCATCTTTGGTTTCCAGGCACTCCATGCCCACGCCCGGGCCCATTACTTCAGAGAGGCCGTAAATATCCAGGGCGTCGATGCCCAAGCGCTGCTCCAAAGCCGTGCGCATGCTATCGGTCCAGGGTTCGGCGCCGAAAATGCCGGTGCGCAGGGGCAGCGTGCGTGGATCGATGCCTTGGCGCTCCATCTCGTCAGCGATGTTGAGTATATAAGACGGCGTGACCATGATGATGTCCGGCTGGAAATCACGAATTAACTGAACCTGTTTCTCAGTTTGGCCCCCCGACATGGGGATGACCGCGCAGCCCAGCCGCTCGGCACCGTAATGGGCACCCAGCCCGCCGGTAAACAGCCCGTAGCCATAGGCCACATGTACTTTGTCATTACGGCTGCCGCCAGCAGCACGGATTGAACGCGCCACCACATCGGACCACACATCAATATCCTTCTGGGTGTAGCCCACCACCGTGGGTTGCCCGGTGGTGCCGCTGGAAGCATGGATGCGAACGATCTCACTCATCGGCGTGGCCAACATGCCAAACGGATAGTTGTCGCGCAAATTGGCCTTGGTGGTGAACGGCAGTTTGGCGAGATCGTCAAGCGACTGAATATCGTCGGGATGTACGCCGGCCTTGTCGAAAGACTGGCGGTAGAACGGCACGTTGTCGTAAGCGTGCTGCAAACTCCACTTCAGGCGCTTGACCTGAGTGGCGCGCAGCTCGTCGACGCTGGCGGTTTCCAAAGGGTCGAGGGTCGCAGTGTCGATACGCGTAGCGGGCTGATTCATCAGGAGTCTCCGGTCAAGCAAGTTATTATTGAGTTACGTTTTATAAGCTGTAGTCAGGGGTGAGAGGCTTATAAGCGCTCAATGATCAGAGCAATGCCCTGTCCGACACCAATACACATGGTGCATAGCGCAAAGCGCCCTTGCCGACGTTCGAGTTCATGCAGGGCGGTGGTCACCAACCGAGCGCCACTCATGCCCAGCGGGTGGCCGAGTGCAATGGCACCTCCGTTGGGATTGACGTGTTCGGCATCATCACTCAGTCCCAAGTCACGCATGACCGCCAAGGCCTGAGCCGCAAAGGCTTCATTGAGTTCGATAACGTCCATTTGGTCGAGGGTAAGCCCGGTCTGGGCGAGTACCTTACGGGTAGCGGGAGAGGGCCCGAACCCCATAATGCGTGGCTCCACGCCAGCAGTGGCCATACCTACCACGCGAGCGCGAGGCGTGAGGCTGAAACGTTCAGCCTGCTCGGCAGATGCCATCAGCAGCGCACAGGCGCCATCGTTAACCCCTGAGGCATTTCCCGCTGTCACGCTGCCGTCTTCGCGAAAGGGCGTGGGTAGTTTGGCGAGCTGCTCGGCGGTTGTGGTAGCGCGTGGGTGCTCATCGGTATCCACGATCAGCGGGTCTTGTTTGCGGCGGGGTATTGCGACGGGAACGATCTCTTCAGCAAGGCGGCCAGCCTCTATGGCGGCAGCGGTGCGCTGTTGGCTGCGCAGGGCGAAGGCGTCTTGGTCTTGCCGGGAAATACCAAACTGTTCCGCCACGTTTTCAGCGGTTTCGGGCATGGAATCCACGCCAAATTGAGCTTTCATAGCGCGATTGATGAAGCGCCAGCCGATGGTGGTGTCGAAAATATCAGCTTGGCGTGAAAAGGCTTGTTCGGCCTTGCCCATTACGAAGGGCGCCCGCGACATCGACTCTACCCCTCCAGCGATCATCAATCCCGCTTCGCCGGTTTTAATGGTGCGGGCGGCATTGCCTATCGCATCCATGCCTGAGCCGCACAGCCGATTAATGGTAGTGCCGGGCACCTCGACCGGCAGCCCTGCCAGCAGTGCGGACATGCGCGCCACGTTGCGGTTATCTTCCCCGGCCTGGTTGGCGCAGCCGTAAAAGATATCGTCAATCAATGACCAGTCGACGCTAGGGTTGCGTTCCATCAGGGTGCGCATCGGAATGGCGCCCAGATCATCGGCACGCATGCTGGAAAGTGCGCCGCCGTAGCGGCCTATCGGGGTGCGAATGGCATCAATGATCAGCGCGTCTTTCATAGGTTGTCTCCAGCAGCAGTATTTTCTGCGTCAGTATCTTCCAGGCGGCGTACGCTGCCGCGAATTTTGTAGGAACGTCCGCGGAACAGGGCAACGGTATCGCCGTGCTGATTGCGCAACGTAATGTCGTAAATACCGGTGCGCCCACGGCGGCTACGCTCTTCGGCGGTGGCGGTGATTTCGTCGCCTAGCTGGCCAGGGCCGAGGTAGTCGATACTGCAGCCAGCGGCGACGGTGGCTTCATCGTAGCTATTGCAGGCAAACGCAAAGGCGGAATCGGCCAGGGTAAATAGAAATCCGCCATGGCAGTTGCCGTGCCCCTGCACCATGTCTTGACGCACAGTCATGGTCAGTTCTGCAAAGCCGGGGGCGACACGGGTAATGCGCATGCCCAACCCTTGGCTGGCATGGTCACGGGAAAACATCGCGTCGGCACAGGCTTCCGCCAGCTGTTGTGGGGTTAGTTGGGGATCACTCATGAAAGCTTTCCTCGCTCAAGGCGTTGCGCCGAAGCAGAAACGAGCTGCGATAGCGCTGTTCGCCGTAGCTCTGCTGTAGATGCGTAAGAGTGCGGTGAACGAAGGGCAGGCCCAGTGAGTCTGCCCAGGCCAAGGGGCCGCGGGGGTAGTTGACGCCAGCCTGCATGGCCAGGTCGCCATCCTGAGCGCTGCAGACACCCTGGAGTACGGCGTCGGCAGCTTCATTGGCGAGCATGGCCACGCTGCGCAGTACCACCAGCCCTGGGGTGTCGGTTAGCCAAGCCACGTCTATCCCCAGGCGTTGGAAGAACGCCGTTGCCAGTTGGCGAGCTTCGGGTGATGTGGTGTGGCTGGCAGCAAGTGCGATGGCGCTGGCGTTGCGGTAGTCCAGGCACAGATCGAACAGTACCAGGGCATCGAGACTTTCATTGACCGCGCGCTCGGCGGCGCACCGCCCGTCGCTAAGGGCCAGCGCCAAATCACCCAGATACAAGCGAGGCGTGCCGTCTGGTAGCAGTGATTCACGACGAACGACGTCGAGTCCAGCTTCCTGGGCGCGCTCTAACAGTGGCGCGATCACGCCAGGGTCGCCCTGTACGACAAGTGCGGGTAGTTCCGCGTTTGCTGGTGCCGCAAACTTAGGTTGTGGCTTCGCAGCGTTTTCACCCGCGTAGTCAAAAAAGCCTTGGCCGGACTTACGCCCCAGGCGTCCGGCTTCCACCAGCGCTTGCTGTACTAAGGAAGGTTCGAAACGGGTATCGCCGTAGTAGGCATCGAACACCGAGCGGGTCACGGCGTAGTTAACGTCATGACCGATTAGGTCCATCAGCTCGAAAGGCCCCATGCGAAACCCGCCCGCCTGGCGCAGCAGCGCATCGATGGTAGCGGCATCGCTGGCACCTTCCTGCAGCAGTCGTAGCCCTTCGGCATAGAACGGCCGTGCCACGCGGTTAACGATAAACCCTGGGGTGGAGCTGGCGTGCACCGCGACCTTGCCCCAGGCAACGGCAGTAGCGTACAGGGTTTCAGCAACCTCGCTGGTGGTCGCCAAGCCCGACACCACTTCCACCAGCTTCATGATGGGGGCGGGATTGAAGAAGTGCATTCCCGCCATGCGCTCTGGGTGTTCAAGGTTCGCGGCAATGGAGGTAATCGATAACGACGAGGTATTGCTGGCGAGCAGGGTATCCGCTGAGCATAACGCTTCCAATTGGGCGAATACCTGACGCTTGATCTCAAGATTTTCGACGATAGCTTCGATAACCAAACGGCTGTCGGCTAAGGCATCGATAGCATCGGCGGGCTGCAGGCGAGCAATAATGTTATCCACATCCCCTTGGCTCATCTTGCCCTTGGCAACACGCTTTTCCAACTGACGACGAATGTTATCAATGCCCGCTTTGGCGGCACCCGGTTGATTGTCATGCAAGACCACCGAGTGGCCAGCTTGGGCGGCAACCTGAGCGATACCGGCACCCATGGCGCCTGCGCCGATCACGCCAATAACGGCGGACGTGGGGAGGGCTGACATCTCACTCTCCCTTGAAGGTGGGACGACGTTTCTCGATAAAGGCGCTGACGCCTTCGCGGTAATCTTCCGTGCGTCCGGCTAGGCGCTGTAGGTCGCGTTCCAGGTCGAGCTGTTCGTTGAAGCTGTTATCGCTGCTGGCGTGCAGGGCGCGCTTGATCAGTGCCAAGCCGCGCGTCGGTTGAGTGGCCAAATGGCGAGCCATGTTCATGGCTTCTTCCTGTAGCGCCTCATCATCGACGCAGCGCCAGATCATGCCCCATTGCTCGGCGGTCTCGGCGGGAAGCTTGTCACCCAGCATTGCTAGGCCTTTGGCGCGCGCCATGCCGACCAAGTTAGGCAGTGTCCAAGTACCGCCGGAGTCTGGAATCAAGCCGATCTTACAGAAGGCCTGAATAAAGCTTGCTGAACGCGCGGCCAATACGATATCGCAAGCCAGGGCGATGTTAGCACCGGCTCCGGCGGCCACGCCGTTTACCGCACAAATAGTCGGGAACGGCATATCTTTAAGGGCGCGCAGCATAGGGTTGTAGCGCTTCTCAAGCGACTCACCGAGGTCAGGCGCTTGCTCGCCGGGCGCGACGCTGCGGTCGGAAAGGTCCTGACCGGCGCAGAAGCCTCGGCCGTTGCCGGTCAGTAACAAAGCGCGAACGCTGGCGTCCTGACGCACGGCTTTTAACGCCTTACGCATTTCGGCATGCATGTCAGTATTGAAGCTGTTCAGACTGTCGGGGCGGTTCAGCGTGATACGGGCGACGCCGTCTTCCACGCTGTAAAGCAGGGGCGCTTGGCTCATGGGGAGTATCCTTGTGTCAGTGCCCTTGAAAAGTGGCAGGTCGTTTTTCTTGGAAGGCGCGAATGCCCTCTTCGCGGTCAGCGGTGCCCGCCAGCAAGGTGAACGCATGGCGTTCAAAGCGCAGGCCGGTGGCTAGGTCAGTATCCATCGCCTTGTGTAACGATTCCCGCGCCAAGCGCACTGCCAGCGGAGCCTTGGAAGCAATGCGTGTTGCAATGGCCATGGCGCGCTCTAGGGTTAATTCGGGCTGGGTAATTTCGCTAATCAGGCCAGCTTCGAGGGCGCGGCGAGCGGAAATGGGCTCGCCAGTCAGCACCATCTGGGTCGCCAGTGATTTGCCCACCGCCCTAAGCAGGCGCTGTGTGCCACCAGCGCCGGGCATGATGCCCAGGTTGATTTCTGGCTGGCCGAACAGGGCGTTTTCGCTGGCAATGATGATGTCGGCATGCATGGCTAGTTCGCAGCCGCCGCCCAAGGCATAGCCGTTGACCGCGGCAATAATCGGTTTGCGAAAACGCGTAATGGTGGCCCAGTGGTGCTGGCGAGGATCTTCCAGCATGCCCACCAAGTCACGTTCAGCCATTTCGTTAATATCCGCACCGGCGGCAAATGCTTTTGCATTACCGGTAATCACCACGGCGCGCACGTTGTCGTTACTATCCGCGTCGCTCAAGGTGTCGGCGAGCTCGCCGAGCAGTTGCGTATTAAGCGCATTCAGTGCTTCAGGGCGATTCAGCGTGATGCATAGAACGCCTTCCAGGGGTGGGGTTATTTTGAGCGTAGTGGGCATTGTTACCTCAGTTCGGCCTGTGGCGCACAGGATGAATATCTGCCGAGTATAGATTTATTTTGATACGCATCAATGCTTATTGTTGGTTGATAACGTGTCGCTTGTTGGCGGTTTTGATGATTTGTGTATTTTTAACAATGGTTTGTGTTTGTTTTTGCGAATAAAAAATCAATGCTAGACCATGGTATTAAATGCCTGGAAGTAACTAATGAAAGTCACCATAAGCCAGTTTTTATCGCATTTTTTGATGGTGATTAGCTACTGCTCGAGTAAGCAGTGACAGGCAAAGCGTTTGATGTTTTGTTACGGTAAATATAATCTTCGTTGATATAGCGTATCAAAAAATGAGTGCAGGAGCGCCCCATGACGCAATCAGCGCAGCAGATGTTTGACCTTCACCGTGAGACTCTTAACCAGGCTGTCGGCGCCATCTCTAGGCGTGATTTTTGGACACCCTATCCAGAAAGCATGCGCAAATACCCGGAAGATGCCGTTAAAGCGGCACCATCGAGATTTGAGTCACTGCTCAATCAACCATTTACGCTTAATCGTGTTGGCAGCACTCAGCAGGTGGGGGGCGAAGTGTCACCCTATGGGTTTGAACTTGGCATTACTTATGACCAGCCAAACCCCGACGAGCTGATAGCGGCCATGCAAGTCGCAATGCGTGACTGGCGGGATGCCGGGGCTGAGGCGCGTGTGGGGGTATGTCTGGAAATCCTGTCACGGCTAAATACCATGAGCCCTGAGATCGCCCAGGCGGTGATGCATACTAGCGGCCAGGGGCCGTTAATGGCGTTTCAGGCGGGTGGGCCGCATGCCCAAGATCGCGGACTTGAAGCCGTGGCCCATGCCTGGCAGGCGATGGCGCAGATTCCCGCTACCACAAAGTGGGTTAAGCCTCAGGGCAAGCATGAACCTATCGTGATGGATAAGCGTTTTCACATCGTGCCGCGCGGTATCTCGCTAGTAGTGGCCTGTTCTACTTTCCCTACCTGGAACACTTATCCCGGCTTGTTTGCCAGTCTGGCGACAGGCAACCCGGTCATTGTTAAACCGCATCCTGGCGCTATTCTGCCAGTGGCGATAACCACACGGGTTGCTCAGCAGGTGCTTGAAGAAGCGGGCTTTGATCCCTGTCTAGTGAGTTTAGCTCCCGACACTGTGGATGCGCCGCTGACCAAAACGCTGGCGCTTGATCCTGCGGTTAAGTTGATCGATTTCACTGGCTCCAATGCTTTTGGCGATTGGCTGATAGAGAACGCCACTCAGGCTCAGGTGTTCGCTGAGAAAGCCGGTGTCAACACGGTCATTATCGACAGCGTGGAAAACCTCAAAGCGGTCACAGCGAACCTAGCTTTCTCGCTGAGCCTCTATTCCGGACAGATGTGTACGACCCCTCAGGCTATTTATGTACCCAGAAACGGTATTGCAACAGCAGATGGCCCGTTAAGTTTTGACGACGTGGCGGCAGCGCTTGCCAAAGCTGTCCAAGCGTTTCTAAGCGACAACGACCGCGCCTGCACGGTGCTGGGTGCCCTCCAGTCGCGGGAGACGCAAGCACGCATTGATGCGTGCCGTGACTTGGGCGCAATAGCGTTGGATAGCGAGCCGCGAGCGCACGCTCAGTTCCCTGACGCCCGCATTCATACGCCGCTTATCCTCAAGGTAGATGCAGAACAGAAGGCTACTTATAGTGAGGAACGCTTCGGCCCCATCAGCTTTGTTATCGCGACTGAGAATACCGCGCATAGCATTAAGCTGGCGCGTGAGGTGATTCGAGAAAAAGGCGCGATAACCCTCGGTGCCTATACCACCGATGAGACAGTGGCCAACCAGCTCGAAGAGCTGGCGATGGAAGTGGCAACCCCGCTCTCGTTGAACCTGGATGGGGGGATATTCGTCAACCAGTCGGCTGCTTTCAGTGACTTTCACGCCACCGGCGGTAATCCGGCGGCCAATGCCTCGCTATGTAATCAAGCCTTTGTCGCCAACCGCTTTGTGGTGGTGCAAAGCCGTCGCCACGGCCAACAGAACTAACGGAGAACGTGATGCCTTTCTATCGACTTGAAGGGGTGACGCCAGTCGTGCACCCGACAGCTTATGTCCACCCGACCGCAGTGCTCATCGGGGATGTGATTGTTGGCCCCAATTGTTACGTTGGCCCCGGCGCGGTGATGCGCGGTGACTTCGGCCGTTTGGTGCTGGAAGAGGGGGCGAACCTGCAGGATACCTGCGTCATGCACGGCTTTCCTGGCTGCGTCACTAAGGTTGAGAAAGATGGTCATATTGGCCACGGCGCGGTTTTGCATGGCTGCGTGATTGGGCGTGATGCCATGGTCGGCATGAACGCTGTAGTGATGGACGGTGCCCACATAGCGGAGCGCTCTATTGTGGCGGCGGCAGCCTTCGTCAAAGCGGGGTTTGAATGCGAGCCACAGTCATTGGTGATGGGGGCACCTGCAAAGGTGAAGCGCGCGCTGAGCGACGAAGAGTTTGCTTGGAAGCAGCAGGGTACTCAAGAGTATCAGCGTTTAGTGACCCGTTGCCGTGATAGCTTGGAACCTTGTGAACCGCTGACAGAGCTCGATGCTGACCGGCCAACCTTACTGGCCGGTGATACACAACCCAAGCAGCAGACGTTGGCATAGCGTTGCAAGGCGATGCTGGTGGTATGGCTCGCTACCACCGCGTCACCTTTCCCTGACGGGCCATCCCCCACCCAGCCACGGGTTGAATGTCCCCTCGCGTCCTCCCTTATCTAAGTGCGCCCCAGCATGCTGGGGCGCTTATAGCGGTGGAGGATTCTGGTCGCGCTCCTAGGTCCTGCTGATTATTCGATCCATTAATCGTTGCTGGCAGGGCGGATGGCATCTGCCGTTCCGAGAATAAAGGCCTTTATCTGGTTGATTTCCCGCTCAGTAAGCCGGCCCGTGAAATCTGGCATACCCCGCTCAATGAGAGGTCCGCCAAGGACGAACTGTTCAAGGTGCTCGATTATGGCCGCATTCGAATAGCCCAGGTTGGGGATGTTTCCACCCCGGTCTATGCCGGGAACCCCATGACAGAAAGCGCAGTGGCTGACATAGAGCGCTGTCCCTGCTTCAATGTCTTCTGGGTTATAGTCAACGTCAGACACTAAAGCGTCGAGCTGGTGTTTGGTGAACTCAGGAAATTGAGCCTCTCCATCCAGGGAGAAAGTGTATACCGTACCAGGGATGCTACGCTCTGAGCCACGCTGGAATAGCCCATAAACGCCTCCCCAGCCCACCGCGATTGAGACAAACTGACGACCATCTGCTTCGTAGGTTACGGGCGCTGCAATGGCCCCTGTGCCCAGTGGTGCCTCCCACAGCTTCTCGCCGGTGGTGGCATTGAATGCCATGAAACGAGCATCTGCCGTTCCCTGAAAGACTAGGTTGCCGGCGGTGACTAAGGTGCCGCCATTCCAGGGTGAGGTATGCTCGTAACGCCATATTTCCTCCTGTGCAATAGGATCCCAGGCTAACAGTCGGCCAAAGGGTTGCTCGGAGGGAGGGATTGGGTTGATGTACATACCTACGTTCCAGCCTGTCCCAGACATAGGCTGGCCAGAGTCGACCTCTTCATAGGACCAACTACCCGCTTGCTGAAGGGAGACCGGTACATGTTGTGCGGGGAAGTAGGCTAAACCAGTATCTTTACTATAAGACATAGCATGCCAATTATGGCCACCAAATGGCCCTGGGATAGCGTCAAAGGGCGTATCTTCTGAGCGAGCCTCATGGGTCTCTATGGGACGCCCATCTGGGTCATAGCCAGTGGCCCAATTGACAGGGACAAAATTCTCCGCTGAAAGGAAGTCTCCCGTCTCGCGGTCGATCACAAAGAAGAATCCATTCTTTGGCGCGTGCAGCAACACCTTTCTCTTTTCCCCTTCGTACATGATATCGGCCAGAATAATATCTTGAGCAGAGGTATAGTCCCAGTTATCCCCCGGCGTCTGTTGATAGTGCCAGACGTACTCTCCTGTATCGGGGTTCAGAGCAACGATGGAGGCTAAGAATAGGTTATCCCCGCCTCCTGGGCTGCGCAGTCGGTGTGCCCAGGGAGAACCGTTTCCGGTTCCCACATACATCAGGTTGAGCTCGGGATCGAAGACCATGGAGTGCCAGACGGTGCCGCCGCCACCGGCTTCCCAATAACGACCGCTGGGGTCCCAGGTCTCGGCGGCCATGGCCATGGCCTCATTTTCAAAGGGCTCCGAGGGATCGCCAGGCACTGTGAACCAGCGCCACGCCTCTTCTCCGGTGTCGGCGTCGTAGGCGGTGATATAACCTCGCACCCCATATTCGGCACCCCCGTTGCCGATGATCACCTTTCCATTGAAGACACGTGGAGCACCGGTGATGGTATAAGGCCTTGAGTGATCAATAAGGGTATCGACTTCCCACACCCGCTCGCCACTCTGAGCATTGAGTGCTATCAGCCGACCATCAAAGGAGCCTACAAACACCTTGCCCTCGTAGACGGCAACTCCACGGTTGACCACGTCACAGCAGCCTTTTTCGGCGTAGCTCCGGGGTACTTTGGGGTCATAGACCCAGAGCTTCTCCCCTGTGTGCGCATCGATAGCATGAACGACGCTCCAAGGCGCTGTCACATACATCACTCCATCAACGACAATAGGCGTTGCTTCGACGCCTCGAGTCGATGCTAAGCTGTAAGACCATTCGAGTTTCAGACCATTCACATTACTGTCGTTGATTTGCTCCAGAGGACTGAAGCGTGTCCCTGCATCATCGAAGCCATGAGCTGGCCAATCGTTGCCTGTCTCTCGGTTATTGGCAATTGCAGCATTATCAATGCTGGCCAACTCCTCTACATCTGCTTTACTGGGCAACGTCACGCCTATCGATAGGATACCCAGCAATACACCTGACGCGACTACGCTCATCATTGTTATTTTCATTGTTCTCTTCCTGGCGTTGCTCATTGATCTGAAAACTTCAGAATGCCTTCATCAGCCTAAGGTTGATGCGATGCTCTTCTCTGAATCCATTCTCTACCGAGATATCTCGGCCATAATTGGCGAGTACCTGAACAGTCGGGGTAATGAAATAGCCTGTGCCAATAGTGGCGCTAATAGTTTCAGTTTTGTCCTTCTGCTGCTGGCCATCGACCTCGGTTTCACCGCCATAGGTATAGGAAAGTCCCCCGCGAATATCCCAGGTTGGGGTTAAGTTATGCCGCATATAGCTTTGTAGGTGGTAAAGAGGATCCTGCTCGAGTCTGGAGCTTTCGCTCCCGAAATCGGAGTTCTTTCCATACAGGGTGACATCGGCAGCCAAGTCGAGTGAGAGGGTATCCGTCAGACCCCGGATATATCCGGCCTGGAGCGAGAACTTCCAGCGGTTCTCGCCCATATTAAGGGCTCGGTTACTGTCATAACTGCCGACAGGGACATGCAGGAAGGGCGTGATGCCGAAGTAGTGATTGTCCTCGGGCTCATTGATCAACCAGACCGTAGCCGCCAGGATAGGATCCGCGATGCCATCCGTACTACCCATGGATGCCAGATCATCCTCGGCCTCGATACTGCCGAAGGGGAGGAGGATCTGAGGATCAACGGTATAGCCGCCGATATCCATAAAGTGCACGTACCGGAAAATACTTATATTTGTATCAAGCCCAGCATCTACAGGCACTCTATCGCCATTAGCGTAGAGCTTGTTATTGGTCGCATGCTGGTAATAGAGCATGGCAAGGTTGGTGCCAGCTGGAAGAGCTGTATAGTCGCCTGGGTCTACATCAACGGCATTAGCGCTGGCAGCTGATGCAAGGCCTAGCGCCATGACCAGGGGCTTTAGCAAGCTCCTGGCTATTCCGTCAGGGAGAAAATTGATCATGTTTTTATCCTTATAGTGTCTTGAGGCAGGTCACATCCATCGATGTCCGAAGGCTTCGTGTCAAACGATCATCACAACCGATTTCTGCTCTGTGTAATGCTCGATCAGTGAGTCGCCGAGCTCGCGGCCAATGCCCGACTGTTTGAAGCCGCCGAAGGGCATGCAGGCGTCCAGCAGGTTGTGGCCGTTGACCCAGATACTACCGGCCTCGATTTCTGGTACCAGGCGATTGACCGCCGCAAGATCGTTGGACCAGATGCTGGCGGCCAGACCATAAGGAGAGTCGTTGGCCAGTAACACCAGTTCGTTCAGGTCGCGGAAGGTCTGGACCACGACTACCGGACCGAAGATCTCCTCTTGCACACAGCGGCTTTCCTGGGCCAATCCGGTGATCACCGTTGGCTCGACGAAGTAGCCGATTTCGCTGCCCTTGCCACCGCCGGTGACGATGGTGCCGCCGTCGCTGCGCGCTTGTTCGATATACGCCAGCACCCGGTGCTGCTGTTTGGAGGAGACCAGCGGACCGAGGGTGCTGGTGGGTTCCCAGCCCGGCGCTAGCGTCAGCTGCTGGGCCTGTTCGGCTAGCTTAGTGACGAAGGTATCGTGGATCGACTCATGTACATAGATCCTCGACCCAGCGGTACAGACCTGCCCCTGGTTAAAGAAGATCGCCTGGGCCGCGCCAGCAGCGGCTGTCTCGATATCCGCATCGGCCAGCACCATCACCGGTGACTTGCCACCTAGTTCCAGGGTGGTGCGGGTTAGGTTCTCCATGGCGGAATGCCCGATCTGCTTGCCCACGGGGGTCGATCCGGTGAAGGCCACCTTGTTGATTCCTGGGTGACTGGCCAGCGCTGCCCCAGCGGTGTGCCCCAGACCGGTGACGACGTTGAGAGTGCCAGCTGGAAAACCTACTTGCTCGGCCAGTTCTGCCAGCAACAGGGCGGTGAGCGGGGTGTCCTCGGCGGGCTTTAGCACGATACTGCAGCCGGCAGCTAGGGCCGGAGCGATCTTCCAGGTTGCCATCAGCAGTGGGAAATTCCAGGGAATGATAGCACCCACCACGCCTATGGGCTCGCGGCGAGTGTAGGCGACGATTTGCTTGTCTTCGGGCACGAAGGGCATCGAGGGTGTCATGCTACGACCCTCGATTTTGGTGGCCCAGCCCGCGGTATAACGGATAAAGTCGATGGCTAAAGCTACGTCCATATGCCGCGAAAAGGTCACTGGCTTGCCGTTGTCTAGTGTCTCGAGTAGGGCAAAGTCATCGGCGCGGGCTTCCAGAGCATCGGCGAGATCCAGCAGCAGCTTCTCGCGCTGGGCTGGCCTCGACCTGCGCCAGTCACGGAAGGCCTCCCGGGCAGCTCCGACTGCAGCATCAATATCGGCGGCATCACCCGCCGGAACCCGACTGATCACTTCCGCGGTGGCGGGATTATAGACATCCAGCGTCTGGCCACTAGTGGCGGTGCGCCACTGGCCGCCAATAAAAAGAGCGTGGCTCTTGTCCAGCCAAGCTTGAATGGCAGTGGAGGGCTGCGTCATGGTTGTGCTCCTGTCAGGCTGATTTATGATTGTTTTGAGTGCGTGCTAAGCATTACACGCCTCCAATACTCCCTAGCAAGCCCCGTGCCAGCTCAGGGAAATAATATAATCACAACAATATCAGCGAGTTGAAGGTTAGTTATGACGATATTTCTCCGCCGTCTCGTCGCCGGATACGACGGCTGTCGCATTCTGGGACAGCTCGCCGACTTCGCAGGGAGAGGCCCATGATCTCCAAAACAGTCCTGAGAACCCCCGACGTGATTCGCCAGGCCCGTGAACATCTGCTCCGTGGCCAGCAACTACCGATGGGCATGCTCGATGCCAGTATCGATCGTTCTTGGCAGCGCTGCATTGAGCATGGGCTGCAGCCTGGTAGCCTACCCGAGTTGCCACGGCTCGACAGTGGCGAACTCCGCACTCAGCGCGAGATGCATCGTCGCCTTATCGAACTGGCTGACCCTCTGATCAGGCGAGTGACGGAGGATCTGCGTGGTTGCCAGTTGCTGCTGGCCACCCCGGATGCCACCGTGCTCAAGAGCTACGGCCAGCGATTCGTGCTTAATGATCGCTTTCACATCGGGGCTGGCATCAACCTAGATGAACGCTGGTTCGGAACCAATGCACCTGCCCTAGCGCTCATCGAGCGGGCGCCGGTGTTGGTCAAGTCCTGCGAGCATCTGCTGTTCCCCGACAACCCTGTTTCCTGTGTCGCCGCCCCGTTGTTTGATCTCAACGGCGACTGTTTAGGATTGATCGACCTTACCTTCGAGGCTAATCACCCACGACCAGAAATTTTCCTGCGCCGAGTACAGCAGCTCACGGGGGCATTGGAGCAACGGCTGTTTTTCCACCACTACCAGCAGCGTTGGGTGCTCCAGGTGCACGCATCGCTGGCGGAGTTGGACGGCGTGAGTTGTGGTCTAGTGGCCATGAACGACTCGGGGCTGATCCTGGCGGTTGATTCTCAGGCTGCCCAATGGCTGGGCGAGGCTTCTGCCTCACTAATTGGTCGCCATATTGAAGAATTATTGGGCAATTCCTGGAAAGAAATCTGTCGCCAATGCGAACGGTGCTCGGTCTTACTGGGGCTGCCGCTTACCGGCGCCCAACTGGTGGGGCGGCTTAATCCCCCGGATCAGTGGCAGCCGGCAGTTTTGAGCGGAGAAGCCACTGTGAGGCCGGCGTTGCCCGAACCATCCCTCTCTCGTGGGCTTGAGGCGCTGGTGGAGGCTTGGCCCATGGCGCTGGCCCGGGAGGCTCGCCGGGCTAGTCGGGCATTGGAAGCGGGTTTGCCTGTACTGCTGCAGGGCAAAACTGGCACGGGAAAAGAGCAGTTGGCCCGAGCACTGCATAGCAGTCTCGGTGAGCAGCGGCCCTTCGTGGCACTCAACTGCGCAGCGCTGCCCGAAAGCCTTATCGAGGCGGAGCTATTCGGCTATGTGGAAGGCGCGTTCACCGGTGCCCGTAAGGGTGGGTACAGCGGGCGTCTGGTACAAGCTAATGGTGGCACTTTGATGCTTGACGAGATCGGTGACATGCCGCTGGCGCTGCAGGCCCGTCTGCTGCGGGTGTTGCAGGAGAGAGTGGTGACGCCTCTGGGCGATCACCGCGAGGTGCCCATCGACTGCCGCGTAATAGCCGCTAGCCATCGCGATTTGGAGAATCTGGTGACGACTGGTGATTTCCGCGAGGATCTTTTTTATCGTCTGGCTGGGGTGGTAGTAGAACTTCCCACGCTGAACGAGCAGGCTGATCTCGCGGGACAGATTCGTCAACACTGGGCTGCACTATGTCGCCAACATGGCCGCTCTCTGGCGCTGGATGAGTCCTTGTTAGAGTGTTTGACTGCCTACCTTTGGCCCGGTAACTGGCGGGAACTAATTCACTGTTTAGAAGCGGCTCTGGTGGGAGCTGAGCCAGAGTGCCAGCGGCTAACCATAGAAGGGCTTTCGCCGCGTTGGCAGCGCAAACTTGCTCAGCCCATAGAAAGTGGCGTTCGTAATACGGTCACATCGGAGGGCCTTGGCAACGGTTGCCAAGAACTGCGAGAAATGGAGCGAACCCATATGGTACGTACGCTCGAAGCCCACGGGGGAAACATGACTGCCGCTGCTCGGACGCTAGGTATCAGCCGCTCGACGCTTTATCGACGGTTGGGAGAAGAATCACCTTGAGTCGGTGCAGTGCAACCAAGCTGGACGGTCTCTTCCAGCTTGGCCTTGTAGACTGTCTAGCTCAACGGAGGACGGGGCCCCTTGCCATAAGATATGTTAGGCGTTCATTCCAACCCGCCGAAGCGTTGGTAGAAGCTGGGGCCAGGGGCTGGTAATGGGCCCTCGGCGGTTTCTAGGTGCCGGTCTAGCCAGCGTTCTGCGCGTTCGTAGAGCAACCGATAGAGGTTGCGGCAGAGCTGATGGGCGTAGCGACCTTCCCACGCGGTGGGGAGTAGTTCATCAGGCAGAAGAGGGTCGCGTAGTTGAACCTTACGATACTCATGAATCAGTAAGGTACGGGCAATGAAGCACGCTTCTTGTCCTAAATGGTTCTCTGCGTTGAGCGCATTCCACAGTGGGCGAAACTTAACCAGAAAACGCTGATACAGCTCGGCGAGTTCGTCGAGGTTCCAGCTATCTCTGACCTGCAGGCGCAGCGGCTTACTGGTCATGGGCTCCATGGCCTGTGTCTGCATCACGATCGTGTCGTCTGCCGCATCAAGCTCCTGCAAGGCCACCATGGTTTCCGCGCATGACAGCGTGGGATGTGCCAGCACGCCCTGAGCAAAACTACCAAAACCGAGCCATTCAAGCTCATCACGAATTTGCTGGCGTCGATCTGCCGATAGCTGTGTCAGAAGCGCCAATGTCCACTGGCCCGACCAGGGTGGCTGGGCACCGTGATAGACGCGCTTAAAGGCTTGTTCAAAACGGCGCCGCCCGGGGCCGCTCAGCCGGTAGTAGCTGCGACGACCGACCTTCTCGCCACGTAGCCAGGTTTCATGGGTCAGCCGATAAACCGATGTGCGCACCAGCCGCTCGTTGATACCGATGGGCTCCACTAGTTTCGAGAGACTGCCGAGCCATACAGTACCACCCCGTGGAACGATAGAGTCGCCATAGACGGTAATAATTAGCGAGCCGGCGCGAATAGGCCGACGCTTCTGGAAGTCATCAATAAGCGTAGCGACGCAGTCTGTAGCTGACGACATGGTGAGTATTGATTCCCTTGACGATGAAGTTGCCGCAAAACGACAGAAAATATAGCTTTTATAGAAGATTATCGTATCACGTTTTTTGTGATTTTGGCCTGCAGGGTTATCAGTGATTTATGGAGAACGATTCAGTATCGCGGAGGTCGCTGATGCTAGCATTTTGTTGTGACTTCTTGTGAAGATATAATACTAATTTCAATGGTGGGTTACTCAACCCCTGCTATACTCCCCCGGTTTTTAAAAATAGGCTTTCTTGGTGCCATTTCGGGCTTTCTTAGCCCGCATGATGTGCTGCCAAGCCTTGCCTGTCGTTTGAAGGAAAGTGAAGTGTTTCATGAAAATAAAATAAAAATAAGCGGTTATAGGTTTACACGTCGACGCTCAAGCTAGTTGGAAGTTACTTCCACTTTTAAAGCGTGGATGTGTCTGGAGAGGAGGGTGGATGTTTATTAAATATGCAGTAGAACAGTAGAAAAAACTAAAAAACGCCAGAAAAAATTAAAATATAACTACAGGAATAGTTGTGATGATTTTAGGGCTTACCTTGCTATATGTCGGAGCAGTTCTTTTTGTGAACGGAATATGGCTGCTAGGCAAAATTGGTGACAAAGAGGTATCTGTCATCAACATAATGGTTGGTGTGTTGAGCTTCATGATTGCTGTCTATTTGATTTTTCGAGAGCCGGATAATTCTGCTGCTATTAGCGCTGGGGCATTTACCTTGCTATTTTCTTTTACTTATCTTTGGGTTGGGGCTAACCAGTTTTTAAAGGCGGATGGAATCGGACTTGGATGGTTCTGTTTCTTTGTTAGTATTACAGCAGCGTTTGTTGGAGCGAGCTCTATCACCGATATAGGACTCAACTTCGAGCTGTGGAATACGCTTAGCTGGTTTGCATGGTCTGCTTTGTGGTTCAGTTTTTTTTGCCTGTTAGCGTTGGCAAAAAAAATACAGCGCTCAGTGGCGATTTACACACTCTTCTGTGCGGTTTTTACGGGGTGGGTTCCTGGCATTATGATACTGTTAGGCATCGTCAATGCATAGCCACTCGTTGCTGAATGTAAATAATATTTAAAATTTATTGAGAACGCCCACATTACGAAATTACGCGGTATATAATCGCTAAATGGCCGCGCTTGTTCATGAGCACGCCTGCCATACTGAAGTAGCGCTCTTAACATGTTTTACTGTGCAGTCAGTATATGGCAAAGCAATTAGCAAATTATGGAGATAAAAACATGGCATCAGTACTGAGCGACTACATCAAGAAAGAGCAGATGTTAAAGCAGCTGCAGGAAGAGCTGCAAGCGCTTGAAAGTAATAGCGAGCTGAAGAAAGAGCTGGAGTTTAAGGAAAAATTACAGACGCTAATGACAGAGCATGGCAAGCTAGCTCGCGATGTATGCGAAATGCTTGACCCATCATATCTGTCTTCATCCGTTAAAGTCACCAAGACCAGTAGTACCGATGGTCGCAAGAAGCGTCCTTTAAAGGTGTTTAAGAATCCTCACACAGGGGAAGTCGTTGAAACGCGTGGTGGCAACCACAACGTCATTAAAGAGTGGAAAGCTAAATTTGGCAACGAAGAAGTGGTTAGCTGGATCGTAGAAGAGCGCGCTTAATATGTTCATCCGCCGCTCGTCTGGGGTGCTCCACGGGCGGCGAAGATTGGCAGCCTGGCTATTTGACCTATAGTTTTATAAAGCTGTAATGCTTCTCTATGTTTACCTTATAAGGCTCGTAGAGTGCTAGGAGCGAATAATGAACAGAAAATGGCTGGGTTGTTTAAGTTTAGCGGTAACCGCTGGGGTTTTATCTTTGCCAGCAGCGCACGCAGCAGACAGGTTGTGCGAAGACAAAATGACCGTCTTACGTCAACAGCTGGAGCACGCCCAAGCACACGATAATCAACATCGTGTTCGAGGATTACAGCGTGCGTTGCACTCCATCGAAGAGCATTGCACGAATGAGCAAATCCTTGCTGAGGCTGCCGAAGAGGTTAGAGAGAGCCAGGAAGAAGTGCGTGAGCGCGAGTTAGCGCTTGAGGAGGCGCTTAGTGAGGGCGACGAAGATGATATTCAGAAACGGCGTGAAAAATTAGCAGAAGCAGTGCGTGAGCTTGAAGAGCACACCGAGGAGTTGGACTCACTGCAGCACCGTCTTAACGAATAATCTGCACTAGGCCGCAGCACCTAGCTGCAAAACTTACGCTTATTCCTTTAATATCGACGAAATACTAGCAACGCCCAACAGAGATAAAAACAAGCCATAATGAAGGGGAGTACCGCAATGCAGTCACTCCAGCAACGTATTAGCCTTACGGCCATCATGCTAGCGATGGTAACTCTCATCAGCGGATGTCGCGGGCAACTAACTGTAACGGTACCATTGCCCATGCTGGTGAACAATCCAGCAGCCTTTGATGACAGGCACATCGTTACCCAGGGCGTCGTGAGGCATTTCAATGATCCCCTTCATTATTGGATCGAAGACGAACAACTTAATCGGGTTGAGATATTTCCCCACCAGGAAATAGCGCCCTATTTAGATGAAAGTGTGGAGGTAGAAGGCCAGTTTCACTTCTCTCCGCATGAGGGGCGGCGGCTTACCCTCACGCGGGTCGATCAGTTGCCAGGCGAATAACCTCTGCAGTTAAGCGACGCTATTAGCAACCTAACGTAGCAAGAGCGAACGGTCTATCGCTATAAACTCACTAGCTTCATTTATTAATGAGGCTGCCGTAAGTTGGGGAACACCATAAACCTCAACTTTTTTACCGTACTTAACACGTATTTTGTTGACTAAAAGATCAAAGTCTCCATCGCCGGAGACTAATACAATAATATCTGCTTGTTCAGCGTACTCCATTGCATCGAGAGCAATGCCAACATCCCAGTCGCCTTTTGCAGAGCCATCTGAACGTTGGATAAAAGGTTTCAGTTTTACATTAAAACCAATTGCTTTGAGTATGTTTTGAAACTCCCGTTGCTTTTGGTCACCTCTGTCGATGGCATAACAAAAAGCAGCCACAACGTAAGCGTCCATTCCGCGACGTTCTGCCACCCCGCTAAAA
>NZ_JABUZE010000034.1:0-6623 GCF_014897805.1 Halomonas sp. 3F2F | reverse complement strand
CCTACATACATTATGCACGAAAACTTTCGGTTAGGCACTTACCTATAGACAGTTAGCACCTATAGACAGTTAGCACCTATGGACAGCTAGTAAACCTATAAGAGGAACGTCCCCATGACAAAACGTACGTTTTCGCGCTTGGCCCTGGCAGCCGCAACTTCCATGCTTTTTATTTCCCCTGCTATGGCAGAAACCTTACGCCTGGGCACGGTAGTAAGTGCTCCTCACCCATGGATTGATGCTGCTGAAGCGTTTAAAGCCGAAGTAGCAGAAGCGACCGATGGGCGTATCGATGTACAGATTTTCCCAGGTGGCCAATTGGGTAATGACCAGACAATGGTCGATGAGATTCGTATCGGTACCACCGATATGATCATTGGCGGTGTGATGAATATTTCGCCGTATACCCCTGAATTTGAAATTTTCAGTCTTAATTATCTGTTTGAAGATATGGATAAATTTCGGGCTGCCACCTCTCCCGACTCGCCCGTGTTTGACTACTTCGCCAACGCTATGCAGGAGTCAGGGGTAGGCTTGAAGTTGTTGAGCCTGACAGGAGGGGGAACGCGCAATTTAAGTACCAATACCGGACCTGTCACCCAGCCTTCGGATCTGCAAGGTATCAAGATGCGTGTCACAGGCTCGCGCCTGGATGCTGAGATGTGGCAATCAGTCGGCGCGTTGACGACATCGCTACCATGGACAGAAATTTACACTGGCCTGCAAACCGGCGTAGTGGGGGCCTTCGAGAGTACCATCAGTGGCTATTACTCAAGCCGCCTTTATGAAGTAGCTCCCTATCATGCCAAAACCGAACATCAGGTGATGATGAGCCATATTTCCATCAGCGAGAACCGCTTTAATCGCTTCTCGGAAGAGGATCAGGCCATCATTCTCAATGCGGCCCAGCATGCGGGTGAGTTCGGCACTGAAAAAGGAGTGGAGTACGATGCGGAGTTTATTCAGGAATTCGAGGATCTGGGGGTAACGGTGACCGAAGTCGACAAGCAGGCCTTCATTGATGCGGTCGTTCCTCTGCATGACGAGTTTGCTGAGGAACGTGGTTTGACTGAGCTGCTTGACACGATTCGCAACCTGTAAACCGCGATCCATCAGCGCTTTGGCGTGCTGCTTTGTGTCTCATCTGCAAGCAGTGCGCCAATGTAAGGGCAGAAAAATGCGGAAAATAAACGATCTGTTGGAGAAACTCCTGACATTTATCGCAGGCTCGCTGTTTGCAGCCTTTATCCTAACGGTGCTCTATCAGGTGGTGGCACGTAACTACCTGAAAATATCAGTATCGTGGACCGATGAAGTCGCTATGGCCTGTTTCATTTGGGCGGTCTTTATTGGCGCGGCCATTGCACTACGTAAGCGTAGGCACTATGTGGTGGACGTTTTTCCTCCAAACTTTGTTATTACTCAGCGGGTATTACGCTTATTCGGTAGCTTAGCCTGTCTGCCCGTGATCTATGTACTGATTGTGCACGGTAATGTACTGGTGGATATGGGCTGGAACCGACGCTCGGTAGCGCTAGGTACGCCCATGGCCTATGTGTTCGCCGCGATTCCCGTAGCAGGTATCTCCATGTTGCTATTTTCTATTGAGACTATTCGCGATGATATCGCCAAGCTGCGTGCTGGTAGAGATGCGGCCAGTAGTGGAGAGGCCCCCGAATCATGAGTCCATTGATTACCTTGATTGGCAGTTTTCTGATTCTTATCGGCCTAAGTGTCCCTATCGCTTTTGCGATTGGTTTGGCTTCCATATTGACGATCATGCAATTGGGGCTGCCCTTAACATCGGTCGTTAATCAGATGTTTGCCAGCATTAACTCATTCCCGTTACTGGCCGTGCCTTTCTTCCTACTGTTAGGGCGCCTGATGAACGACGGGGGCATCACCGACCGTCTGCTGCGCTTTGCGGATAGTACCGTTGGGCATGTTCGTGGCGGCCTGGGCCACATCAATGTCATGGTATCCATGATGTTCGCCAGCCTTTCGGGGTCTGCAGCTGCAGATACTGCCAGCGTGGGGGCGGTACTCATTCCGGCTATGAAGAAGTCGGGCTATCCCGCGCCGTTTGCTGTGGCATTGACGGCAGCATCGTCCGTGCTGGGGGGGATCATTCCGCCCTCGATTCTCATGGTAATTTACGGTGCCTTTGGCAACGTATCCGTGGGTGCTCTGTTTATGGGGGGCATTCTGCCAGGGATACTCGTCGGTTTGATGCAGATGGGCTATGTGTATTACATCGCGAGAAAGCACGATATTAAAGCAACGGGTAAGTTCTCTTTCCGCCAAATGGGGCGTACTGCGATCACCGCTGCTCCACCTATGGTGCTGCCGCTAGTGGTGCTAGGTGGCATCACCCTAGGCGTATTCACTGCCACGGAAGCTGCTTCGGTAGCGGTTTTGGTAGGTGTGTTGCTGGCCTTTGTTTTTTATCGAGCGATACGTTTTAGGCAGCTTCCCGGCATTTTGTCAGATTCCGTTGTCGCCTTTTCGTTACCCATGTTTGCTGTCGCTTCCGCAGGCATTATGGGGTGGCTGATTTCGTACTTGGGGATCGCTCAGGAGGTCGCTAACTTTATCCTCACCGTAACGCAATCGCGGGTGGGCATCATGCTGTTGGTGATGCTGTTCATGTTAGTGATTGGAACCGTCCTCAGCCCGGTGACGGCGGTCATTATCTTCCTCCCCATTATTCAGGGGCTGTGTATTGCTGCTGATATCAACCAGGTCCATATGGCGCTGGTAGTGATTTTATCACTCACCCTAGGGTTGATTACGCCTCCCTATGGTATTTGCCTGCTTATCGCAACACAGATTGGCGAAGTTTCCATGCCGCGTGCTTTTATGGCAGTAATACCGCTAATAGTGCTCATTATGTCGATCATTATCGCCATGATACTACTGCCAAGCGTCTTTCTGTATTTACCGCAATTAGTGTTTCCAAAAGCGTTTTAGTAAGGTGGGGTAGCGTTATATTAGCGCTACCCCCACCTCGACGATGCCAAATGTCGCCACCCCTGCTGCGACCGGCCAGCCTAATGAGCGGAGCCGCGACCATACCCACAATGTGACGGTAAGACCGATAGCCGTGGCAATCCATGAAACGGCACTCGGGCTCACTGGCACGATGGAAACACCGAGCACAGCGGCGATCATCAGCGGGCCGAGAATACTCAGCCATTGAGGCATATTGTTAATACCGCTCTCGCTATTTATCCGGCGCTGCATCCATAGAAAAGGCACCACACGCATCAGCAACGTACCTATCGCGGATATCATCACCGCTAACCACAACGCGCTACTCATTACTTCCTCTCCTTTTTTCAAACTTCACCAGATAGAAGCACAGCGCGCCACAGGCGGCCGCCAATGGGATGGCAACATTGCCCCATCCAGTCAGCGTTAAACACAGCGCAGCAATGATGGTGAGTCCCATTGCTACTGCCCAGCGTTTATCGGTAAAACGCGGAGCCACCATGGTGAGAAATAGGGCAGGCAGTGCGAAGGGCATAATTTCACCCAGCAACGGCCAGCGGGCGGTAAATGCTTCGCCAGCGGTAGCCCCCACGGCAGTGCCCACTGCCCACGCACCCCACGCCAGTAACGATGCACCTACAAACCAGCTAAAGCGCTTCGCGTCAGGCAGCTGCGGAAGCCTGGTTAATGCCAGAGCAAATACCTGGTCGGTTAGGCCGTGCATTAGCCATGGCCAGTGGCGGCTGCGTGGCAGCAGCTCGGCTAGGTTAGGGCCGTACACCACGTGGCGCACATTAATCAGTAATGTCATTGCTACCACCAACCATAGTGGTGCGCCGGTGGCGATCATGCCGACAAACAAAAACTGCGAAGCACCCGCGTAAATCAGCGCAGATATAGCTGTGGCTTCCCATGTGCTAAAGCCAGCTTGGCTAGCCACCAAACCAAACGATAGCGCCACCGGTATGTAACCGCCTAATAGCGGAATCGCTTCCTGCACGCCTTGCAGCGCGCTGCGCCACGGCGAGTGGCTGACGAGTTGGTTCATGGTGCATCCCCCTGTTCGCCGTAAGTAATGGTGAGTAGCATGGTGGCCTCTTGGTCTTGGGTGCGGTAAAAGTGAGGCTTATCAGCGCTAAAGGTGATGCTTTCGCCAGGGGCTAGCGCAGTAACCGTCCCTTCTGGGCCGACTTCGAGCCAGCCGCTGATCAGGATCAGCGTTTCTTGAGTACCCAGGGTGTGAGCTTCGGCGTGGCGCAGGGTATGGGGAGCGCAGCGCATCCAATAGGCATCTACCTGAGGCGAGCCTTTTCCCTGGTCAATTAACTGAACTTGTACGCCATCTTCACCTAAAGGCACAGAGATAGGCGCAACCAGGGTGCCGAAGGGGACATTAAGCTGTACTGCTAACCGCCAGATGGTATCCAAGGTGGGGTTGCCATTACCTTGTTCCAGACGGCACAGATTCGATTTGGCAATGCCAGCGGCATTGGCTAGATAGGAGAGTGACCAGCCCCGCGCTTGGCGAAGGGATTGCAAATGCTGACCTAGGGTACTTAGTGAGTGCTCATCCATTCGATTATCTCGCTGTTCCTTTTATAGAACGTTCTATATAAGGAACAGCGAGAAGTCAACCAAATTGCGTTATAACGTGTGGTTAGAGCTGGAAGGTTGACGGGCTCGGCAGGCGGCAGCAGTGAACAGCACATCTGTTGAGGAATTCAGCGCGGTTTCGGTCGCGTCTTGTACCACGCTGATGACAAAGCCAATTGCCACCGCTTGCATGGCGACTTCTGTGGGAATGCCAAACAGGTTGGCGGCCATCGGAATGAGCATCAGCGAGCCACCGGCTACGCCTGAAACACCGCAGGCAGCCAGTGCAGACACCACGCACAGTAGTAGGGCAGTGGGGAAGTCAACGGTAATGCCTAGCGTATGGGTGGTCGCCAAGGTAATCACGGTTATGGTGATTGCTGCACCACACATGTTGATCGTCGCACCGAGCGGAATAGAAATAGCGTAGGTATCGGCATCCAGCTTTAGACGGCGACACAGCTCTAAATTTACGGGGATATTTGCCGCTGAGCTGCGGGTAAAGAAGGCGGTAATGGCACTGCCGCGCAGGCAGGTAAACACCAGTGGGTAAGGGTTCTGACGGGTAGTGAGGTAAACGAGCAGCGGATTGCTAACCAGAGCAACAAACAGCATGCAGCCTACGATGACTCCTAGCAGTTGAGCGTAGTTGAGCAATGCCTCTACCCCTGACTCTGCCAAGGTTCCCGCGACTAAGCCAAAGATGCCAATCGGCGCTAAGCGAATTACCAGCGTGACAATGCGGGTGACAGCAGTGGATAAATCGCTTAACGCTTGGCGGGTGGTGTCGCTGGCTTGGCGTAGCATTAAACCAAGGCCAATGGCCCAGGCCAGAATAGCGATAAAGTTCGCTTCCATTAGCGCACTTATCGGGTTAGCCACCGCATTTAATAACAGATCCCTTAGAACGCTAAAAATATCCCCAGGTGGATTGCCGTCAATTTGCCCCGCATTCAATGCCAGTTCGGTAGGGAATAGAAAGCTTGCCGCTACTGCAATTAGCGCAGCGACTAATGTGCCTACCACATACAGTATGAGCACGGGGCGAATGTGAGTGGGTTGACCTTTCTTGTGTGCAGCGATGGCAGCGGTAACCAGCACAAAGACTAAAATAGGGGCCACTGCTTGCAGCGCGGCAATAAATAGCTGACCAAGCAGTGCCACATTGCCTGCAATGTCCGGTGTGAAAAGGGCGATGAATATCCCGGCAACAATGCCAATTAAAATCTGTGGGATAAGGCCCAGCCGGAAAAGTGGCTGAAACACGGTGTAGATGGTGGCGATCATTGCGCGACTCTCAGGTAGTAGAAGGGGAAACGTTGTGGCGATAGGCCGTGGACGTGCCTGAAAGGGGCAGCATTCTACCAGCTGTGAGTATCTCGCGGGCAGTTGGCTCAAAAACTTGGGGAGGGCGCCCAATTAGATAAGTAACTGACGATATAATGTGCTGATCGCTATGTTTGGCTCTTGGCGATACTAGGTTGCAATCTATCGCTTCTCTTAACAGAGAAAAGAACAGGGAACTTATCAATGCGCATTAAAGTGTTATTCGCTGCACTGCTGATACTGTGTAGCTCTTCGCTTGCAATGGCTGCCGACTACCATATCGATATCACTAATCGTACGGGCTATATCTTGTATTACATGTATATAAGCCCCGTCGACTCAAAAAGCTGGGAAGAGGATGTGCTCGGTAATGACGTCTTGATGGATGGTGATACTCAACGGGTGGCGATCACGGGGTATGACAGTCCCTACTTCGATATTCGTTTAGTCGATGAAGACGACGACAGTTACACCTTCTGGAAGGTAGATGTATCTACCCGGGATCTTGTGGTTACGCTAGATGATTTAGACTGATAAGAAATTCTAAACGGTTTGCCTCCCTTAACAGCAACTCGGCTGATGAATCTTCGGCATAGAGGCAAGCCGTTTATATAGCCATTGGTTAGCTAGTGGCGTGATAAGAACGAGATTGGCTTTTAATCGCATAGAGATAAGTGCCTAACCGAAAGTTTTCGTGCATAATGTATGTAGGA
>NZ_JABUZE010000035.1:0-41617 GCF_014897805.1 Halomonas sp. 3F2F | reverse complement strand
CCTACATACATTATGCACGAAAACTTTCGGTTAGGCACTTATCAAAGAGGCACTATTTGTAATAGCACCGACTGTGTTAATAGTTATTCGCGACGCTTAGGCTTGCGCATAGCTTGAACCGGACGGCGTTTGTGCTTATCACGGCTCCAGCGGTTTTTCTCGTCGGGTGTTAGTGCAGGTACCTTGCGAGTTTCCAGGTTTGCTAACGTAGCTAGGTCGTCGACCTCATCCTGGGAGAGTTCAACCCACTCGCCTGCTTTAGCGCGCTTATCAAGGAATATGTTGCCGTAGCGCACCCGCTTCAGACGGCTAACCGTTAGCCCCTGAGATTCCCACAGGCGGCGTACTTCACGGTTACGACCTTCTAAAATCACCACGTGGAACCAGGTATTAATGCCTTCGCCACCAAACTCTTGTACGTCAGTAAAGCGCGCAGGACCATCTTCTAACATGACGCCATCAACCATGGCGACAATATGCTCGCGCTTGACTTCACCCATCACTCGAACCGCGTACTCACGCTCTACCTGGGTCGAAGGGTGCATTAGCCGGTTTGCAAGCTCGCCGTCTGTGGTGAATAGCAACAAGCCGCTAGTGTTAATATCCAAACGGCCAATGGCAACCCAGCGCTCGCCTTTCAGGCGCGGGAGACGCTCAAACACCGTGCGACGCCCTTCTGGGTCTTTGCGCGTGCACAACTCTCCTTCCGGCTTGTTGTACATAATCACACGGCGGGGCACTTCCTCTTCGGGGCGCAGCGACACAGGGCGATCATCAAAACTGACCTTGTCGCGGGCTTCTACTCGGTCGCCTAACTTGGCTACCTGGCTATTAACCTTTACCCGGCCGTCGGAAATGGCAGTTTCCATTTCACGGCGTGACCCCAGCCCTGCCCGGGCCAGTACTTTTTGCAGCTTTTCACTGGCGGGGGGCGTGGTGTTATTACTCTGACTCATGGTCGTCTGACCTCACATCGTTAGTCTGCGTGCGCGCATCATCATCGTTACGCTGCGCACGTGCCGCTAAGCGCGCCTCTAAATCGGCAAAACTCA
Organism: Halomonas sp. 3F2F; assembly: GCF_014897805.1. Taxonomy (NCBI): domain Bacteria; kingdom Pseudomonadati; phylum Pseudomonadota; class Gammaproteobacteria; order Oceanospirillales; family Halomonadaceae; genus Halomonas; species Halomonas sp. 3F2F. The sequence goes on along the minus strand of NZ_JABUZE010000035.1, from coordinate 40,565 downwards.
GCGGCTGGGTTAACGCCGTCTCGGCGTGTTTATCAGCTATCTCTGCTGCAGCAGTCTCAGCTGAAGCTATCTCTTCACTCTGGGGTGGCGCACCTTGCACGGTTTCTGGCGTTTCGTCCAGTGCTGGTTGTGCTTCATCTTGCTCAATAACCGTATCGCTATCATCGGTATTGACCAATTCATGCATCGGCGGCAATGCATCCAAGGTTTTCAAGCCAAAATCATCTAAAAAGTTGCGGGTGGTGGCATAAACGGCTGGTCGCCCTGGTACATCTCGATGGCCTACCACGCGAATCCATCCCCGCTCCATTAGCGTACGGATAATAGAGCTGCTAACACTTACACCGCGTACGTCTTCGATATCACCCCGCGTCACCGGCTGTCGATAAGCAATCAGCGCCAATGTTTCCAACAATGCCCGGGAGTATCGCTGTGGCCGCTCATCCCATAGGCGCGATACCCAATGAGAGAGCCGTGGGCGAATACGCAGCTGAAACCCTGACGCGGTCTCTACTAGCTCCAGCGCTCCTTCTTCATGGCGCAGGACAAGGCGGGACAAAGTATCGCGCAGCGCTTTTTTAGACGGACACTCGTCTTCTAAAAACAGCGTTTCAAGCCGCTCTAGAGAAAGCGGCTCGCCAGCGGCGAGCAACGCCGCTTCAATAATATCGTCTAACGTGGTGTCTCTCACGGCGACTCCTCGTCAGGTTCAAATGCTGACTCCTCAAACGCGTACTCTTCAAACGCAGACTCTGAGGCGTCATCGTCTGAGTCAGCCTCTTCAAATGCGCTCTCTTCTCCATCCGTGAGGGCTGCACGTCGCGCACGCACATGAATGGGCGACAGTGGCGCGTTCTGAACAATTTCGATCATGGCTTCTTTGGCTAATTCTAAAATGGCCATAAACGTAACAACGACTCCAGCACGCCCCTCTTCCAGCGTAAACAACGCTTCAAACGGGGTATAGCGCTGATGGTCCCCGTCGTGACTTAACTGCTCCATAATTTTCAGCATGCGTTCGCGGGTAGAGAGTACCTCGCGGCTGATTTGGTGGGCTTGCGCCAACTCAGCGCGTTTCAGAATATCCGACAGCGCCCCCAGCAGTTCATCTAGCCCTACATCGGGATGAATTACCCGCGCCTCTAACGGGGGCAGGCCCGCCTGTACACTAAACCAGTCACGCCCTACCCGAGGCAGCGTGTCCAACGTTTCGGCGGCTTCCTTTAAGCGCTCATACTCTTGCAGACGGCGAATCAGCTCAGCCCTGGGATCTTCTTCCTCTTCGCCTTCTGCCTTCGGTGGGCGCGGCAGTAGTGTGCGGGATTTAATTTCCGCCAGCATAGCCGCCATTAATAAGTACTCTCCGGCCAGCTCAATCTCCATGGCTTTCATCAGTTCCACATACTCAATGTATTGATGAGTAATGGTCGCCACATTGATCGTCAAAATATCCAGGTTCTGACGGCGAATAAGATAGAGCAGCAGATCAAGCGGCCCTTCGAAGGCCTCTAGAAACACGCGTAGCGCCTCCGGAGGTATATAGAGATCCTCCGGCAACTGCATGATGGGCTCATCAAACAGACGCCCAAGCGCTTCCGCTGCCGGTTCGGCAGTTGGCGCAATAAGTTCGTGATCAACGGGGGCGTTTGGCGTCTCGCTCACGCGGGGCGTGTTCCTTTTTAGTTAAACATCCATGGTTAGTTAAGCGCCCATGGTTAGTTAAATGGCTATGCTCGCCAGTGTAACAGCGTGTCACCTATCGAGGCATTATCGCTAGCCTGCCTCAGCCGCCTTGCGATAACGCCCTTGGTAGTCAAACAGCTTATCGCGAAGCTGCCAGTGCCGCCCGACTTTACGCCCCACAACAAAATCAGGATGGCGCAGGCGGCGCTGCTCTTCGACCACTTCGGCCGGCGAAGCAGGCTGCCACTTAGCGCCTGGGGCACGCAGGTGGTTACGTAAAAAAACAGCATAAAATGCCCGCCGCTGAGCAGGCGTTTCCAGCGCAAACCACTCCGCCAAGCTCGCGCCATCTTCATCGTAGTAAGTCACTTTTAAACGCGGCAGCCCCCGCCCATTGGTCGTGGCCTCTAACTGCATACCGCTGACTCGCAGCACTTTGGCATCTTTTAATTTGAGTGCGTCTTTGAGCTTATCGTCGGCATCCACCAGCAGTTGCTCGCAACCATGACATCGGCGGGCGGCAATATCATTCTCAGCGCCACACTGCTCACAAACTTTAAAGCGAAAACGAAAATCACACTGTTTTTGATCGGTGCCCTGCCTGCCCTTGCCCGGCTTAGCGGGCGGATTGGGGTTGTCTACCAGCCCCTGGCAGCGGCGGCCAAAATGCTCAATCACCAGCTCTCCATCTCGTTTGCCCCAGAACAGATTGGCATGGCCACACGCCGGGCACTCAACCTGGACCGGTTCGCTGTCGCTGTCTGGTTTTGGCTCGCCGACTTCTGGCGCATAAAGGTCCCAGGGATTGCCGGCGAAATCCAACACTAGGCAGTTGGTTTTGTCCGGCGATAAACGCAGCCCTCGACCAACAATCTGCTGATAAAGGCTCACCGATTCCGTGGGCCGCAGAATAGCGATTAAATCCACATGGGGCGCATCAAATCCGGTCGTCAGCACGGCGACGTTGACCAGGAATTTAAGCTCACGCGCCTTGAACGCTTCAATCAGAGAGGCGCGCTCTTGGGAGGCCGTCGCGCCGGTAATCAACGCCGCTTGGTCCGCAGGTAAGTAGCTGATGATTTCTTCAGCATGAGCGACCGTTGCGGAAAAAACCATTACCCCTTGACGTTCTTCAGCGTACTCAACCACCTGCTGAATAATCCTTGGCGTAGCACGGCTACCGGCAACAACGCGATTGAGCTCTTCCTCACGAAACAACCCACTGGGCGCAGGGGCCAAGGCAGAAAAATCGTAGCCTTCAATGGCCATATCCAGCCGTTTAGGCGCCGCCAAAAAACCTTGTTTCACCATCAATCGTAGCGGCTGTTCAAAGACGCAGTCGGCAAAGAAGCACGCTTCATCGCCACGCACCATGCCATGGTGATGGCGGTGGTAGATAAATCCCTGCCCTAACCGAAACGGCGTAGCGGTTAAGCCGAGAATTTTTAGCTGTGGGTTCTGACGCTGCAGATGCTCAATCACTTGGCGATAGCTGGCATCTTTTTCTAGCGATACTCGGTGGCATTCATCAATCACCAGTAACGTAAAACTGGCGTCACTGAAGCGCTCCAGATTACGCACCACCGACTGCACCGAGCCAAACACCACTTGTCGGCTGGCTTCTTTACGCTTAAGACCTGCACTGAAAATATCTGCCTGAAGCCCGTAGGCTTGGTACTTGGCATGATTTTGCTCAACCAGCTCACGCACGTGGGCCAGCACCAGCACACGGCCACGGGCTAGCCTGGCCAGCTCAGCAATCACTAACGACTTACCGCTCCCAGTGGGCAATACCACCACTGCAGGCGCGCTGCTGGCACGGAAGTGGCCCACCACGCGCTTTACAGCCTCCGTTTGGTAGGGGCGTAAACGGGGTGGTGGGCCAGAAATGGGATCGCTGGAAGGGCTGAATTGAGGCATGTCAGTCGAAACGCGGGGCGCGACGCTCCATTCGTGCACTCACCGCCTCACGCTGCTCGGCACCGGCTAAAAGCTGCTGCTGCAAATGCGCTTCGAGGGCTAGTCGATCACGAGGGGCTAAATCCGGACTGCATGCAAACAGTTCACGAGCCGCAGCGACGGCACGAGGTGAGCGCGAGGCAATAAGCGCAGCGGTTTCCCGGGCGGCTTCCTGGGGCGTATCGCTCAGGCGGCTGCCCAAGCCCAACTGATAGGCCTCTTCACCTGATACCTTGCGCCCACTTATCGCCAATTCCTGGAGTACATCCTGACGCAGCCCCGCTCCAGTCACGCTAATGGCCATATCAGGGATGATCCCCCAGTCGATCTCAAGCAGCGCCAGACGTGCGCGGGGGTGGAGAATGCGGATATCGGCGCCCAAGGCTATCTGCAAGCCGCCGCCGTAAACATGCCCGTGCAGAGCAGCCACCACGGGAACGCCCGCCTCGCGCCAGCCTAGAGCCAAGCGCTGAACCGGGTTGATGCCCGCTTCATCGGACGCCAGCAGGGTGGGCAGCCGCTCCGCCTCGCTCATGATCGACGCCATATCGAGCCCCGCGCAAAAGCTGTCACCATCGCCGCTCAAGACCACCGCACGCAGCCCAGCGAGCTGGGTCAGGCACTGTTGGGCTGCCAACAGACCATCAATCATGGCCCAATCCAGGCCATTATGGTGGTCAGGTCGCGACAACATGACCTCAGCCACGTGGTCAGCGAAGGTTAGGGTCACACGTTCATTGAGGATTTGATGCATTCGAGCTCCCAGAAGATTCCTTTGGCTCGCCATCGATGGGCGATAGCTGAGCTTGTGAAGTAGTGCGCTTATGACGTGATAAAAGCGCTTGTGAACTGAGTGTGGCGCGAAGATGAAGCATTTTCAAACACACGTTTCATTCTATCGCAACCACCGCCAAGATCACTTCTCCACCACAGGAAAAAAGCGGCCCGCAGGCCGCTTTTCTTTAGCATGGCAGGGCGTATCAGCCCAGCCATACACGGGCGTTACGGAATAAACGCAGCCAAGCGCCATCCTCAGTCCACTCGGCCGGACGCCAGGAGTTGGTAACCGCGCGAGTCACCCGCTCTGGGTGAGGCATCATAATGGTCACACGGCCATCCGGTGTGGTGAGGCCGGTGATTCCTGACGGCGAGCCATTAGGGTTAGCTGGGTAGCGGGTTGTTACTTGACCGTAGTTGTCGATATAACGCAGCGCTATCTGGCTGCTGGACTGCATACTGCGCAGATGCGCGGTATCACGGAACTCAGCACGTCCTTCGCCGTGGGCCACAGCAATCGGTAATTTAGAGCCTTCCATACCCGCCAGCAGAATCGACGGGCTTTTCTCTACCCGCACCATCGCCACACGTGCTTCAAACTGCTCAGATTCGTTACGCTCAAACGCAGGCCAGCTTTCAGCCCCCGGAATCAGTGTCTTAAGCTGCGAGAGCATCTGACAACCATTGCACACGCCCAGCGAGAAGCTGTCATCACGGGTGAAGAAGTTGGCAAACTGCTCACGGGCACGCTCATTGAACAGTACCGACTTCGCCCAACCGCCACCTGCGCCCAGCACATCGCCATAAGAGAAACCGCCGCAGGCGACTAGCCCTTTGAACTCATCAAGCGAAACACGCCCTTCCAGGATGTCACTCATGTGCACATCCACTGCGTCAAAGCCCGCTTTATGGAATGCCCAAGCCATCTCGACCTGACCATTAACACCTTGTTCGCGCAGCACGGCAACAGCAGGCTTGGCCGTGTTGATAAACGGCGCGCTGATATCATCGTTGATATCAAAGCTAGGCGCGGCGCTTAGGCCAGGATCACGAACATCCAGCAGGTTATCGAATTCGTTCTTAGCGCATTCGGGGTTATCACGCAGCGCCTGCATGCGGTAACTGGTTTCCGCCCAGGTGCGCTGAGTCAGTTGGCGAGTAGTTTCCAGCAGCGGCTCTTCAAACAGCGTTACCCGCACCTGGTCGTCATAACGGGGACGCGCAATAACACCGCATGTTTCGATACCTGCAACGGCAAACTGGGTGAGCACTTCTTCAGTGTGCTCACGGCTCACCTGAATCACCGCACCCAGCTCTTCAGAGAACAGCGCATTGAACGCTTCCACCGGCTCATCAATCAGCCAGTCCAGCTTAATCTCAAGGCCCGCATGGGCAGCAAAGGCCATTTCCAACAGCGTGACCAGCAGGCCACCATCGCTACGGTCGTGGTAGGCCAGCAGCTTGCCATCGCGGTTGAGCCCCTGAATGACCTCAAAAAACGCCTTCAGGTCTTCTGGGTCATCAACATCAGGACAGTCATTACCGACTTGACCATAGACTTGCGCCAGCGCAGAACCACCTAAGCGGTTTTGTCCATTTCCCAGGTCGATCAGAATCAGATCTGATTCGTCCTGCTCCAGATTGATTTGCGGTGTCAACGTCGCCATTGCATCGGTCACTGGCGCAAACCCCGTCACCACCAGCGAAAGCGGCGATGTAATGCTCTTTTCGTCAGCCTCATTACCTTCCTGCCAAGCGGTACGCATTGACATGGAATCCTTACCCACCGGAATGGCAATGCCGAGTGCCGGACACAGCTCCATACCTACGGCATGTACAGCATCATAGAGCGCCTGATTTTCACCGGGATGGTCGGCAGCGCTCATCCAGTTAGCTGAAAGCTTAATATCCGACAGTTTGGCAATTGGCGCCGCAGCTAAGTTAGTAATCGCTTCGGCAACCGCTAAGCGGGCGCTGGCAGCAGGGTTAATCAGCGCCACTGGCGGGCGCTCGCCCATCGCCATGGCTTCACCAGCGTGGGTGTCGAAGCTAGCAGTGGTCACGGCCACATCGGCCACCGGTACCTGCCAAGGGCCAACCATCTGATCGCGGGCGACTTGGCCGGTAATTGAACGGTCACCAATGGTAATCAAAAAGCTCTTCGATGCCACGGTTGGCAGGCGCAACACCCGATCCATCGCTTCGCGCAGATCCAGGTTGTCGAGCATAACGCCAGATAGCTCAGGGGTTTGACGTTCAAACGAGCGCGTCATCTTCGGCGGCTTGCCAAACAACACGCTCATCGGCAGATCGACCGGCTTGGTATCAAAATGACCGTCGCGAACTTCCAGATGATGATGCTCCATGGCCTCGCCGACCACCGCATAGGGGCAGCGTTCGCGCTTGCACAGTGCGTCAAAGGTATCCAGGTCTTCGGGGGCAACGGCCAGCACATAACGTTCTTGGGCTTCGTTACACCAAATTTCCAGCGGACTCATACCCGGTTCAGCATTAGGCACTGCACGCAGATTGAACAGGCCACCGCGATTACCGTCTTTGACCAGCTCCGGTAAGGCGTTGGAAAGCCCGCCTGCGCCCACGTCGTGAATAAAGCGAATCGGGTTTTTATCGCCCAGTGCCCAACAGCGGTCGATGACCTCCTGGGCGCGACGTTCAATTTCCGGATTTTCCCGCTGTACCGAGGCAAAATCCAAGTCCGCGCTAGACTCGCCTGACGCCATGCTAGACGCTGCACCACCACCCAGGCCGATCAGCATGGCTGGGCCGCCCATCACGATTAGCTTGCCACCAACGGGAATTTCGCCTTTCTGCACATGGTGAGCACGAATATTGCCAAAACCACCGGCCAGCATAATCGGCTTGTGGAAGCCGCGACGCTCGATACCATCGTCGCTCAGCGTATCCTGCTCGTAGGTACGGAAGTAGCCCGTCAGATTAGGCCGGCCAAATTCATTGTTAAACGCCGCACCACCGATGGGGCCGTCCAGCATAATTTGCAGCGCTGACTGCATACGCTCTGGTTTGCCGTAATCAAACGCTTCCCAGGGCTGTACGAACTCGGGGATACGCAGGTTGGATACGGTAAAGCCCGACAGGCCTGCCTTCGGCTTGCCACCGATACCGGTCGCCCCCTCATCACGAATTTCACCGCCAGAACCGGTTGCCGCGCCTGGGAATGGTGCAATCGCTGTAGGGTGGTTGTGGGTTTCCACCTTCATCAGAATATGGATGGGCTCTTGGTGGGCGTCGTAGCTGGCCCGCTCCCCCCCAGCGCCAGTCAGTGGCGTGGGGAAGAAGCGCCCCCCCTGGCTACCCTTGATCACCGCCGCGTTATCGCTATAAGCCGAGAGTACGTTATCCGGCGAGGTCGCAAAGGTGTTCTTTATCATCTTAAACAGCGAATGGCTCTGGGCCTCGCCATCGATAACCCAGTCCGCGTTGAAGATTTTGTGGCGGCAGTGCTCCGAGTTCGCCTGGGCAAACATCATCAGCTCGACATCGCTAGGGTTGCGACCAAGCTCAATAAACGCAGCCACCAGATAGTCGATTTCATCGTCGGCAAGCGCCAGCCCTAATTCTCGGTTGGCTGTCGCCAGCGCTTCGTGGCCGCCTTCCAAGATATCGACACTGCCCAGTGGCGCAGGGGTATGATGAGCAAACAGTTTGACCGCGTCAGCAACGTCAGCCAGCACGTTCTCCGTCATACGATCGTGCAGTAGCGCGCTGATCACACCTAACTGTTCTGCGCTAGGCGCTCCGCGCAGTGCTACCCGATAATCGACACCGCGTTCGATGCGATCAATCTGGTGCAGCCCACAGTTATGAGCAATATCAGTTGCTTTAGAAGACCATGGCGACTGGGTGCCTAAACGCGGCACAACCAGGAAGCGCTGGGCGTTTTCAGGAATGTCTTGGCTCGCGTGGCTGCCATAATCAAGCAGCTTGGCCAAACACTCCTGGGCAGCATCATCCAGTGTCTCGCGGTGGTCTATGAAGTGGACATAATGGGCGGACAACGCCTCCACCTCGGGAACACGTTCACGCAACACCGTTAACAGCCGTTCATGGCGGAAGGCAGAAAGGGCAGGTGCGCCTCGCAGTTCGAGCATATCTGGGAGCCTCTAAAGCAGGAAGAGTTCGTGCGGGAAATCAGTGGGCCGCAGCGCGGCAATCTCACTATGATACTGGAAAGCGGCGGTCACACGAAATCAACAAGGTGACAGCATCTCTCAGGCTGGGTATCGTGGCAGCTTGTTTCATGCCGACAAGACGCCATGCTGACGTTGATTTGCCGACATTTTATAACGCGTTATCGCGCTTATTTTGCAGTCATTGTTACGCTTTTCTTAGCGTTAATTCCGCGCGCCACGCCGGTACCGCAAGGTGAGCACCTCGCTCAGATCATCGCGAAAGAATTTATTACGATTCATACCCGTAACACACCAACCACTTACTATGAAGGCCGCCAAGGCCCCACTGGCTTTGAATATGAGCTGATGCATCGGTTTGCTGACTATTTGGGGGTTAGCTTAAATCTCAATGCAAGCCACCATCCTGAAAGCGTGCTGCCAGCAGTACGAGGACAAGGAGACCTAGGTGCTGCGGCGCTACCCTTGCTGCCAGATTCACCCGGCATTCATTACACCCGCTCAATAATCCAGATGCAGCCACTGGTGGTTTATCGTCGCGGCTTGAACGGCATAAACGAGCCAAAAAATTTAGTTGGTTTGGAATTAGGCACGCTTAGCGAAGCAGGCACCAGCCAATCACTCCTCGCCCTTCAGCGCGACTACCCAAGCTTAAGCTGGAAAGAGTCTCACGAGCTTGAAGTAGCAGAACTGCTGGCTCGGGTGGAAAACGGCACGCTGGATGCCGCAATTATTTTTGATCATCAGTTTCGTCTCAATCGGCTTTTTTTTCCTAACGTCGAGCGCGGCTTCTTGCTAGGAGAGCCGCTATCATTAGCCTGGGCGGTGCCCAGCGGGCGCGGACTGGGGCTATTGGAAACTGCCAATCAGTTTCTTCAAGAACTGCAGGAAAGTGGCACGCTGGAGCAGCTCGTCAGCCGCTATTTTGGCCATGATGATTATTTGGAGTACGTGGGAACACGCACGTTTTTAGCCCATCTTGATGAACGCCTGCCAACCTATAGCGAGCTTTTCAAAAAGGCTGCTCGAGACACGGGGTTTGATTGGAAACTGCTGGCTGCCGTGGGCTATCAGGAATCTCACTGGGACCCTAACGCAGTGTCTCCCACCGGGGTGCGCGGCCTAATGATGCTCACCAACCCAACCGCCAGCGAGATGGGCGTCGCTGACCGCACTAATCCTGCCCAGAGCATTGATGGTGGCGCCCGCTATTTACGCAGTATTAAAGATCGTCTGCCAGAGAGCATTGTCGGTAATGACCGGCTCTACATGGCGATGGCGGCCTATAACGTGGGACTTGGACACCTATACGATGCCCGCAAGATCGCCGAAATGCGCGGCGGCAACCCAGACAGCTGGCAAGATGTCCGTGCAGCGCTGCCCTTACTTCAGCAACGGGAATGGCATAGCCAAACTCGCCATGGCTATGCACGCGGCGGTGAGCCGGTGATCTACGTACGCAACATTCGCCGCTACTACGAGATGATTGAGTACGTCGAACGCAGTCGCCAGCAGTTTTTCCAGTTGGGACAAACGCTGGTTAGCGATGAGCCTCTGTTACTCTTTGATATTATTCCACCCGTGGAGCAATGATTGGCTGCTACCCACAATACCGCCACTCGTTGACGATAGTAGCGGGCTAGCGTTTCGTAGCAAAAAACTGTTTTAGCAATTTTTTTGCCGGCGCTGCCAGCACGCCACTGGTGACAACTACTTGATGATTGAACCACGGCTGAGCAAGCAGGTTAGCTTTTGACTCGACCATCCCCGTGCGCGGCTCTGCCGCACCATACACCAAGCGCGCTAAGCGGGCATGAACCATGGCACCCGCACACATCATGCATGGCTCAAGCGTCACAAATAGTGTGCAGCCCTCTAAGCGGTAGTTACCTACCTGCTGCCCAGCCGCTCTCAGCGCGCGAATTTCCGCGTGACCGCTAGGGTCACAACTCGCTACCGGTGAGTTTCGCCCTGCTCCTATAATGGTACCCAAAGCATCCACCACTACGGCCCCCACCGGCACCTCACCCTCTTTAAAGGCAAGGTGTGCTTGGTCAAGCGCTCGGTGCATGTAAAATTCGTCGCTGCGTATCAAGACAAACTCCGCTAAGGTAGCAAAACGATCGTTTTAATTGTGCCATAGCCGCAAAGATACCCTGGCAAACATTAGCGGCCAAACGGACAGCACTAAGGATACCGAGAATGAACGATGCGCTGAAGTTACTGGTAAGCTTACTAGAGCTGGAAACACTTGAAGAGACGCTATTTCGTGGCCAAAGCCAAGACCTCGGCTTCCCACAGCTCTACGGCGGCCAGGTATTAGGCCAAGCATTAGCAGCGGCGGCACGCACCGTGCCCGATGATCGCCGCCCACACTCCCAGCATGGCTATTTTCTGCGTCCCGGCGACCCTCACCGCCCCGTCGTCTACCAAGTAGACACGATTCGCGATGGTGGTAGCTTTACTACTCGGCGCGTTACCGCTATTCAAAAAGGGCGCCCGATCTTCTTCTGTAGCGCTTCGTTTCAAAGCGCCGAAGAGAGCATTAGCCACCAGCGCACCATGCCCCACGTGCCTACGCCAGAAGCGTTAATCGAAAGTGGAGATGTAAAGCATGCGCGTTTCCCGGGTCATCCTATCGAGTTTTTGCATTTAAAAGGCAATCCAGACAATGCATCGCCTGCAGGGCAGTGTCTATGGTTTCGCCTAGCGGGCGGAACGCTGCCCGATGACCCAGCCCTGCATCGCCATCTGCTTTCCTACGCATCGGACTTCAACCTACTAACGACCGGACTGGTTCCCCACGGTATCAAGTTTACCGATCCTAAACTGCGCATCGCCAGCCTGGACCATGCCCTGTGGCTACACGAAGATCCCCGTCTGGATGACTGGCTACTCTACGTGATTGACTCTCCCTGGGCAGGCGGCGCCCGCGGTTTAGCGCGCGGTCATATTTACCGACGCGATGGTCGCTTGGTGGCCTCTACCGCTCAAGAAGGACTGGTGCGCTACCCGCAACAGCACTAAAGCACATCAATCAACCGATTCGCAAAAACACCGACGCCCGCTATCAGCGGGCGTCGGAGGATACATCAACGTGCGCTAAAAAGTTTACGCACCGTAAACGTCATTAATAGTTTTGAGCGGATAGTGCGCGGGATAAGGCTTACGCGCCACACCTGAGTCTACGGCTGCCTGAGCCACCGCCGAAGAAACTCGCTCAAGCAGGCGAATATCGACCGGCGTCGGGATAATGTACTCACGCCCAAAGCTCATCTCAGTGCGCTCGTAGGCGTCTAACACTTCTTGGGGTACCGGCTCTCGAGCTAGATCCTTCAGGGCGTGGACAGCAGCCAGCTTCATGGCTTCATTAATGCGTGTCGCCCGAACATCCAAAGCACCTCGGAAAATAAACGGGAAACCCAATACGTTATTTACCTGATTCGGGAAATCCGAACGACCGGTGGCCATGATCACATCAGGACGTGCCTCGCGGGCCACAGCCGGGTGAATTTCCGGATCTGGGTTAGTACAGGCGAAAATAACCGGGTCTGCGGCCATTTTTTTCACTTGCTCGGCAGAAAGCAGCCCTGGGCCTGAAAGACCAATAAACACATCAGCACCGTCGATGGCATCGTCTAACGTGCGCATATTGGTATGGCGGGCGAATTCAGCTTTATACTCGTTAATGCCATCGCGATCAGCGTGAATAACACCGCGACGATCAAGCATCACCAAATTCTTTTTACTCGCGCCACAAGACACTAGCAAACGCATGCAGGCAATCGCTGCTGCCCCCGCGCCCATGCAAACAATCTTCACATCTTCAATGCGCTTATTGGCAATATCCAGCGCATTAAGCATACCGGCAGCGGTCACAATGGCCGTACCATGCTGATCATCGTGAAATACTGGAATACTGCAGCGATCAATCAAGGCTTTTTCGATTTCAAAGCACTCGGGTGCTTTGATATCTTCCAGGTTAATACCACCCCAGGTATCCGCAATACGCGCCACCGTATCGATAAACGCCTGAGGGCTTTCAGCATCCACTTCAATATCGACTGAGTTAATGCCTGCAAAGCACTTAAACAGTACGCCCTTACCTTCCATAACCGGCTTACTGGCCAGCGGACCAAGGTTACCAAGACCTAGAATGGCAGTTCCGTCAGAAATGACAGCGACCAGATTCCCTTTACCAGTGTAGCGATACGCGTTTTCCGCCTCACGGGCGATTTCGCGAACCGGCTCAGCAACGCCAGGGCTATACGCCAGCGCCAGATCACGCGCGGTAGCTGTGGGTTTGGTTAACTCCACAGACAGCTTACCGGGAATCGGTTTAGCGTGATAATCCAAAGCCGCTTGCTTATTTGCATCCATCATGGTCAAGGTCCAATCAGCCTAAAGTAGAAAAGTCACTCCAGAATATAGAAAAAACCCATGCGCCTCAAGCACGTAGTAAACTTTGCAGAAAAACAGTTGTTTCAACCCCGTTTCCAACATGTTCGTAACTTTTCAACACCATTTGCTGCAACTTATAAATGAACGCGATAGCCATAAAGGTTTGCTTATTGATGCAATGCGGCATTTATGAAAATAAATTCCATTAAAAATTATAAAAAACCAATTTTTCCACAGGCCTGCCTGTGCAGAAGCGGCTGTGGACAAGTATCTATTTTAAGCATCTGCTAGAAGCATCCATGGATGCATCATTACTAGGTAGAATAAGCCTTCAAAAGGCCTATCAGGTAAGGAAGGGAAAGGAAAATGGAAAAAGCGTGCCTCTGAGAATAAAAAGCCCACGCCGTAGCGTGGGCTTATATTGCAAACACATTGTGTGTTTGCAGCAGCGCAAATCCGTTAGGATTAGCCGCGCTTAACGGCAGCGCCGAAACGCTTGTTAAAGCGTTCTACACGGCCACCAGTGGTCGCTTGCTTCTGCTTACCAGTGTAGAACGGGTGGCAGTTGGAGCACACGTCCAGAGAGAAGTCCTGACCAGAGGTAGAACCAACCTGGAAGCTTGCACCGCAAGAACAGCTAGCGGTGACCGTGTTGTAATTCGGGTGGATACCTTGTTTCATCTTGAGCCTCATGAGCTGTATGCCGCCACCTGATCCGTTGCCAAGCACCGCATACGGGTTTGAAAAAACTGCTAACCGGTTAACCGCTCCATCCTATAGATTCAGAGCGGCCGCGCATTCTAGCAAACTAAACGCCGGAGGCCAATTGTCCGACTCTGTTTCTAACCAGGCACGCCCTCAAGGCGGGTCCACAGCACCTTTTCAAGTGCTAAAAGTCGCTCTACCATCACCGCTGCGGCGTTTATTTGACTATTTACCAACACGCCAACCACCCGCTTGTGGCTGGCAGATAGGCCTTAGAGTGCGCGTCCCCTTTGGCCGCAGAGAAGTGGTCGGCGTGGTGACAGAACTTGCCAATGGCAGCGAACTGCCTCACGGGAAGCTACGCGCTATTAGCGAGGTGCTCGATGACGCCCCCCTGCCCAACGACTGGCAGTGGCTATGCCATTTCGCGGCCCGTTATTATCAGCACAGTTTAGGCGACACAATGCAGCTGGCCATGCCCGCTCGGCTGCGCCAGGGCCACCCAATGGGAGGGCGAACGCAGACCCTGTGGCTGCCGCTATCACCTGGGGACGACCTGCCGCTTCAGCGAGCACCGAAACAAGCCGAGCTGTATGCCCTGCTGCGTCAGCATCCACATGGGCTGGCTGGTCGAGCCATCACTGCTCATGGTTTCACCCGTGAACAGCTTCTAGCCTTGCAAAAAAAGGGCTTCGCCCGTGCCCAGGAAACCACGCTAACCGCCACACCGCACGCTGGCGGCAACCTGCTGGCCTCACCATCACTGCCGCTGAACAGAGAGCAGGCCTCGGCACTTGCCGTATTGCATGAAAAGCTCGATAGCTACCATCCTTGCTTACTTGAAGGCGTAACCGGAAGCGGTAAAACCGAAATCTACCTTCAGCTAATTGAAGCCCTCGCCGCTAAGGGCAAGCAGTCTCTGGTGTTGGTGCCTGAAATAGGCCTCACGCCTCAAACCCTGGCGCGCTTTAAGAGTCGCTTTAGGGTACCGGTAGTGGCGCTACACTCAGGGCTTACCGACCTGGAGCGCCTGGATGTATGGGAAGCCGCAGCCAATGGCCGCGCGCTAGTCATTATCGGCACCCGTTCGGCTATTTTTACGCCACTCAAAAACCCAGGCGCCATTATCGTCGACGAAGAGCATGATGGCTCCTATAAACAGCACGACGGGCTTCGCTACCACGCCCGGGATTTAGCCGTTGCCAGGGCTCATTACCACAACATCCCCCTGCTGTTAGGCAGCGCCACGCCTTCTTTTGAGAGTTTGCAGCAAGCGCTTTCTGGCCACTATCGCCATCTGCGCCTCACCCAACGTCCCAGCCGACACCCACCAGCCAAGCTTGAATTGATTGACCTACGTCATCAGCGACGCCAGGGGGGGCTGCTGCCCGGCGCCATCACCGCTATCAAAAACACCTTAGCGTCAGGCAAGCAGGCGCTGGTTTTTATTAACCGACGGGGATTCGCACCAACGCTGGCTTGCCATAGCTGTGGGTGGATCGCCGAGTGCGGACAGTGCGACTCGCGCATGACGCTGCACCGCCAGCCTCCCCTTTTGGCCTGCCACCATTGCGATAGTCGGCGCGCGCTACCAGACGCTTGCCCCGAGTGTGGCAGCGGCGACCTGCGCGCCCTGGGCAGCGGCACCGAACGAACGGAAGAGACATTGCAGGGATTGTTCCCAAACGTCACCGTTCACCGTATTGACCGCGACAGTACGCGTAAAAAAGAGAGTTTTGAGCAGATACTCAAAGAGATCCAACGAGGCGAGCCATGCTTGCTCGTCGGCACCCAAATGCTGGCGAAAGGCCATCACCTGCCCCATGTCACGCTGGTCGTCGTCGTTAATGCCGACGGTGGACTTTACGCTGCTGATTTTCGCGCGCTGGAACACAGCGCGCAGTTGCTGGAGCAGGTCGCCGGTCGCGCTGGGCGTGCCGCTCATCCAGGGCGAGTACTGGTACAAACGCTGCACCCAGATGACCCGCACTTGGGCCAACTTGCGGAGCACGGTTATGGCGCACTCGCCCGCAGCCTTTTGGAAGAGCGCCGCCTCGCTATGCTGCCGCCTTTTTGCTTTATGGCATTGCTACGCATTGAAAGCCCCCATGAAGAAGCTGCCACCGCTTTGGGCCAGCAGGCTGCTCAAGCGCTCCGCCAATGGTTAACAATTGTAAAATTGCCGGTGCGCTGTTTGGGCCCCGTTCCAGCTCCCATGGAGCGCCGACAAAACCGTTATCATGTGCATATCATGCTGGCAGCAGACAAACGTAGCCAGCGCCATACCGCCGCTAACTGGCTGGTACAGTGGTTAGAGGCCAATCGTGAGGCGCGCAAAGTCCGTTGGTCAATCGACATTGACCCGCAAACGCTCGCGTAGAGACAGGGATATCACGGGCCATTGGCTCGCCCTGTAATGTAATACGGCTTTGAAACTGCGCGCCAATTGCCGATAATGGCCGCTTTGCCGCTGCCTAACATGAGCGCATGCACACGCCGCCACTGACGACATTCGGATATTTAAATGAAAGACACAATTGTTACTTTGCTAGAAGGCGCGATTGACGCGCTTAAGCACCAAGGCGTGCTGCCCGACGATCTACAGCCGACGATTAAAGTTGACCCCACTAAAGATAAAGCACACGGCGACTACGCCACCAACCTAGCCCTTATGCTGGCGAAGCCCGCAGCAAAGAAGCCGCGCGAGCTAGCCGACCTACTGGTCGCCGCCCTCCCTGCGAGCGATGCCATTCAAAAAACCGAGATTGCTGGCCCCGGCTTTATTAATTTTTTTGCTGCCACAGATGCGGCCGCTCAAATTGTTGCTCAGGTGCTCGATAGCGGCGATGCCTTTGGCCGCAGCCTGATTGGCAAGGGCGAGAAAGTCCAAGTGGAGTTTGTTTCTGCCAACCCGACAGGACCTCTTCATGTTGGCCATGGCCGTGGCGCAGCAATAGGCGACTGTATTTGCCGCCTGTTAGAAGCCACCGGCTACGATGTGACGCGCGAATTTTATTACAACGATGCCGGCGCCCAGATCAAAAATCTGGCGCTTTCTGTTCAAGCTCGCGCCAAGGGCCTTGGGCCAGATGACCCCAGCTGGCCAGAAGACGGCTACCGCGGCGAGTACATCGTTGATGTGGCCAATGACTACATGGCAGGCAAAACGGTGGCAGCCGATGACCGTGAAGTCACCGCTAAAGCAGATGCTAATGACCTAGATGCCATTCAGGCTTTCGCTGTCGCTTGGCTACGCCGAGAACAGGATTTAGACCTGAAAGCGTTTGGCGTTGAGTTTGACGTCTACTTCCTTGAGTCATCGCTTTATCAAGACGGCAAAGTAGACGCGGCCGTTGAGAAGCTCGTTGCGAATGGCCATACGTACGAAGAAGACGGTGCCATGTGGCTGCGCACCACTGACTTTGGCGATGACAAAGACCGCGTGATGCGCAAACGCGAAGGTGGCTACACCTACTTCTTACCGGATGTGGCCTACCACCTGAATAAGTGGCAACGCGGCTTTAAAACCGTGATTAATGAGCAAGGCGCTGACCACCACTCCACGGTTACCCGTGTTCGTGCTGGCTTGCAGGCACTGGAGGTCGGCATCCCCAAAGGCTGGCCCGACTACGTTCTGCATCAAATGGTAATGGTGACCCGCTCAGGCGTAGAGGTAAAACTGTCCAAACGTGCTGGCAGCTATGTCACCGTGCGCGACCTGATTGATGAAGTTGGCCGTGATGCTACCCGCTTCTTCCTGGCCGCACGCCGGGCGGACTCGCAGCTTACTTTTGACATCGACTTGGCACGCTCGCAGTCGAACGATAACCCGGTGTATTACATTCAATACGCTCATGCGCGGGTATCCAGCATGCTGCGCAAAGCCGAAGATGCAGACCAGCCATTCAACCACAGCGTCGCTCTAGCTAACCTCGCACTGCTCGATAGCGACCAGGAAAAGGCCGTGCTTAATCGCTTGGCACGCTACCCAGAAGTGGTTGAAAACGCCGCTAAAAATCGCGAGCCTCAGCAGGTTGCTCAGTATCTATTGGATCTTTCAGGTGATTTCCACACCTGCTACAACGCCGTTAAAGTCATGGTCGAAGACGATACCCTGCGCAACACACGCTTAGCTCTTGGACTAGCAACCAAGCAGGTGCTTCGCAACGGCCTTGATCTTATGGGGGTTAGCGCCCCAGAGGAGATGTAAGCGATGGCCAGCCCAAAAGAGAAGCCCGCCCGCCGAGGCGCAACCTCTCAGCGCAAAGCCAGCAAAAGCTCAGGTGGCGGATTCAAAATCCCTGGCTGGCTTTGGGGGATAGCAGGTTTAGCGGCAGGCTTCTTCCTAGCGCAGCATCAACATGGCACAGCTCCTTGGCAAGAGCAGGAAGACACGCCCCAAGCGACTGTCTTGCCTAAGCCTGCTGACAGCGATGAGCGCAGCGCTGCGCGTCAAACAGAAACCGTCGCCGAGCCATCAATGCCAACGTTTGAGTTCTACACGCTGCTGCCAGACACAGAAGTCATTGCTCCAGGCGTGTCACTGCCATCAACCGTGAACCGCCCTGAAGCAGCACAGCAGGAACAAACGACGGCAAGTAACGAAACAACGACAAGCAACGCAAGTGCGCGTCAGAACGATGACCCTATTGCTCAGGTTATTGCAGCTAATATGCGCCCTGAAGAGCAAGTGGCCGCTGCCCAGCAAGCGCCTGCCAGCAACACGCCTAACCGCTACATGCTACAGGCCGCGTCGTTTCGGGAGCTAAGCGATGCCGAGCAGTTGCGTGGCCGTCTGCGCAACTTAAGCCTGCTGGCCCAAGTTAGCGAAGTAAAGGCTAATGGCGATACTTGGCACCGTGTTCAAGTAGGCCCTTACGAAGATACTCGTGAGCTTAACCGCGCCCAAGACTTAATGGCCACACAAGGCATTGAGCCACTGCTGATCCAACTGCAGAACTAGTCTAACCACAGACTATTTTAACCCAAGGGCTAGACAGGCTTTCATCGTCATAAGCCCCGTTAAAAAAACAGTTTATCTAACAGCTTTATTTAGCGGGCGGTTGATTTTTTATCAGCCGCCCGCATTTTGTTGTGAATCGCTTTTTATACGGTCTTTTAAAATGGCCGATCAGTCATCGGGAGCATGTGTCTCCCCCAAGGAGTTATCTCCATGACCACTATTGTATCCGTACGCCGCGGTAATCAGGTTGCCCTTGCAGGCGACGGCCAAGTATCACTGGGCAACACCGTAATGAAAGG
Source organism: Halomonas sp. 3F2F (assembly GCF_014897805.1). Classification (NCBI taxonomy): domain Bacteria; kingdom Pseudomonadati; phylum Pseudomonadota; class Gammaproteobacteria; order Oceanospirillales; family Halomonadaceae; genus Halomonas; species Halomonas sp. 3F2F. The sequence goes on along the minus strand of NZ_JABUZE010000035.1, from coordinate 21,609 downwards.
CAACGCGAGTAAAGTACGCCGCCTGTATCGTGGCAAAGTACTCGCTGGTTTTGCTGGCGGCACCGCCGATGCCTTCACCCTGTTTGAGCGTTTTGAAGCGCAGTTAGAAAAACACCAAGGACACCTCACCAAAGCAGCGGTTGAGTTGGCCAAAGATTGGCGCACCGATCGAGCGCTGCGCCGCCTGGAAGCGCTACTGGCCGTGGCGGACCACAGTGCCTCGCTGATTATTACCGGTAACGGTGATGTGGTTGAGCCTGAACGCGGCATTATTGCTATTGGCTCTGGCGGCAACTTTGCCCAAGCAAGTGCCCGCGCACTATTGGAAAACACCGAGCTTTCTGCTCGTGAAATCACTGAAAAGTCTCTCGAAATCGCCGGCGACATCTGCGTATTTACCAATCACCACGTGACGCTCGAAGAGCTGAACATCAACGACCGTTGAGGCCCTTTTTATGACTCAGATGACACCCCGCGAAATCGTCCACGCCCTGGATCAATACATCATTGGTCAACAAGATGCCAAGCGCGCCGTGGCCATTGCCCTGCGTAACCGCTGGCGTCGCATGCAACTAGACGATGAGTTGCGCCCGGAAGTGACTCCAAAGAATATTCTGATGATTGGCCCTACCGGCGTGGGTAAAACTGAAATTGCTCGCCGCCTCGCCAAGCTAGCCAGAGCGCCCTTCATCAAGGTCGAGGCGACTAAATTTACCGAAGTGGGCTATGTAGGCCGAGACGTTGAGTCGATTATTCGCGACTTGATGGAAGCCGCCATCAAAATGGTGCGTGAATACGCGAAGGAAGAAGTCGGCCATCGCGCTGAAGATGCCGCTGAAGATCGCGTTCTAGATGCACTGCTACCACCGCCCCGCGGTCAGGAAGATAAGCCTCGGGAAGATAGTGGTACGCGTCAAACCTTCCGCAAAAAGCTTCGGGAAGGCCAACTGGATGATAAAGAGATCGATATCGAAGTTTCCTCCCACGGGCAAGGCATCGACATAATGACGCCGCCAGGCATGGAGGAGATGACCAACCAGCTACAGAGCCTGTTCTCCAACATGGGCCAGCAAAAGCGCGAACAGCGCCGTGTAACGGTCAAAGAAGCACTGGTTCTGCTGCGCGATGAAGAAGCGGGCAAGCTGGTCAATGAAGAAGAGATCAAAGCTCGCGCTGTCGAAGCCGTCGAGCAGCATGGGATTGTCTTCTTGGATGAAATCGACAAAGTTGCCAAGGGTAGCGGCCAGTCTAGCGGTGGCGAAGTCTCCCGCGAAGGCGTTCAGCGTGATCTGCTGCCGTTAATCGAAGGCTCTACCGTGTCAACCAAATACGGCATGGTCAAAACCGATCATATCCTGTTTATTGCCTCGGGTGCCTTCCACCTATCGCGTCCCTCGGACCTTATTCCAGAGCTACAAGGACGCTTGCCGATCCGTGTTGAGCTGGATGCGCTGACCCCCGGCGATTTCCAGCGGATTCTCACCGAGCCCTCCGCCTCGCTCACTAAGCAGTATCAAGCACTGCTGGCTACCGAAGGGTTGGATATCGAGTTCACTCCAGACGGTATCGAGCGTATTGCCGAAATTTCCTGGCAAGTAAACGAAGGCACCGAGAATATTGGTGCTCGCCGTTTACATACAGTGCTGGAACGACTGCTTGAAGAAGCCTCCTTCAAAGGCGGCGACATGGATAGCCCGCTGGTCATCGATGCCGATTACGTCAATGCCCAACTGGGTGAGCTAGCAGTAGACGAAGACCTATCGCGCTATATTTTGTAAACGCGCTTATATCGGTATAGCCCGCAGCAGCTTGCCCGCTTTTTACGCTCGCAAATGCTGCTGTTCAGGCTGCGCTGCGTCTAACGTTACGCACGCGAACAACATCCCTGTTGCCCGTGCTCGATCGACGCCCTGTCGATCAAACGTTAGCCGTGGCGCTTGCCTTCACGCATTTGCTAAAGCGCAAATAGTCGGTCAATCCGCTTTAGCTCAGTATCGTTAAAGGTGACGTCATCCATGAATGCCCCTACTTCTACGAATGCCCCCACCCCAACGCGGGTTCACTACCATAAACAGGCTCGCGAACTAGAACTTGGCTACGCCACGGGTGAAAACTTTCGGCTGCCTGTCGAATTTTTACGGGTCTACTCACCTTCAGCCGAAGTGCGTGGCCACGGCGGCGATACTGCCGTACTGCAAGTGGGTAAAAAAGATGTCGGCCTGCAAAACATTACCCAAGCAGGTAATTACGCTCTGAAATTGCACTTTGACGACGGCCACGACAGCGGCCTTTACAGCTGGAACTATCTTTACGACTTAGCTCAGCATCAAACAGAGTATTGGCAAAACTACCTACAACGCCTAGAAGAGGCTGGCGCCTCCCGCGAACCAACTGGTATCCAATTCAAACAGCTGTGACGCTTGACCTCAGTTGAAGCGCAGACAAGCTGGGGGTGAGAAGGCTACAATGTCGCTAACCATTTATTGCGACGACCTTTTGGTCGATTATTACCGCCTCGAACTCGGGAGCTAGAGCCCCATGAGCCCCTCTGAAAAACGCACCACCCATTTTGGTTACCAGGAAGTCGCGGTTGACGAGAAAGCGTCTCGTGTTGCCGATGTCTTTCACTCGGTAGCCGCGCGCTATGACATCATGAATGACTTGATGTCTATGGGCATCCACCGCATCTGGAAGCGCCTTGCTATTGAGCGCGCAGGTGTTCGTCCTGGGCACCACGTGCTGGATATTGCTGGCGGCACTGGCGATTTAACGCTCAAGTTCTCTCGCTTGGTTGGCCCGCGTGGCAAAGTGGTATTGGCCGACATTAACGCCTCTATGCTCAACGTTGGCCGCGACAAACTGATGGATAATGGCGTCGGAGGTAACGTTGAGTTTGTACAAGCCAACGCCGAGTGCCTGCCATTTCCGGACAACAGTTTTGACTGCATTACGATTGCCTTCGGACTGCGTAACGTCACCGACAAAGACGCTGCACTGCGCTCTATGACACGCGTGCTAAAGCCCGGCGGACGGTTGCTAGTGCTGGAGTTTTCAAAGCCAAATAGTGCGCTGCTGTCGAAAGCCTACGATGAGTACTCCTTCCGCCTGCTGCCTAAAATGGGCGAACTAGTAGCCGGGGACGGTGAGAGTTATCGCTACCTCGCCGAATCTATTCGCATGCATCCCGACCAGGAAACCCTGAAAGGCATGATGGAAACGGCAGGGCTTGATCGGGTTGAATATACCAACCTGACCGGCGGCATCGTTGCCCTTCACCGCGGCATTAAATTATGAACTCACCGACAATGAGGTCAGCATGCTAGTCACCCCGACCCTGTTGCTGGCCGGATGTGAACGCACGTTGAACGCCTTGCTTGCCCGTGATCCGGCTGCGCCTGCGCGTTTGTCCGCGTTAGCAGGAAGTCGACTACTGGTAAGGCTTGAAAAGCCTCACCTTCAGCTGGTGCTGCACTACCACCATGCAGGTATTGATCTGCTGCGTGGCGATGATTTAGACGAAACTGACGTCGATGCCATCGTCGAACTCACTCCTGAAACACTCTCTGAGTGGTTAAGTGGCTCCTCCATTGAGCGGTTGATGTTTGATGGCAAGCTTTCTGTGCGTGGCCGCATCCACCTTCTGGAAGCCACCCGAGACCTACTCTTTGATCTGGATATCGACTGGGAAGGCGAGCTAGCTCGCTGGCTGGGAGATATGCCCGCTCATTCACTGGCCGAAGGTGTCCGACGCGCCGCGCGCTGGGGGCTAAGAGCGAAAGATGAGCTGCTGCAAGACGTTTCTGAATACGTATTTGAAGAAGCCCGCATACTCCCCGGCCGCCAACAGCGCGATGTGCTCCGCGATCATTTGACCGAACTAGAGATCTCCACCGACCGCCTGGAAGCCAAGCTCAATCGCCTGCATAAGCGTTTGACACAGTTGACGGCCAGCCAGTCGCCAAACAAGCAGCCACACCTCGAGGAGCCGCACTGATGAGCCTGCGGTTATTGAAGATCTCTTGGATAGTGGCTCGCCATCGCTTGGATACGTTGATACCCGTTGAGCGGCTACCGTTCTGGCTACGTGCCTTAATGACGCTTTCGCCTCTAAAACTGTTTCCTGTCGGGCAGCGCAGTCGCGGCGAGCGACTGCGCCTGGCCTTGGAAGCGCTGGGGCCGATTTTTATTAAATTTGGCCAAATGCTCTCGACCCGTCGAGACCTATTGCCCGAAGACATCGCCGATGAATTAAAACGGCTGCAAGACCAAGTGCCGCCCTTCCCCGGCGAACTAGCCGCTGCACGGGTCGAAAAAGAGCTTGAAATGTCGCTTGTAGAGGCATTTGCCGCCTTTGACCGAGTGCCTTTAGCGTCAGCATCGATTGCCCAGGTGCATGCGGCAACGCTGCATAGCGGTGAAGATGTCGTCGTCAAAATTATTCGCCCCGGCATCGAGCGCATTATGCGCCAAGATATGGCGCTGATGTATCAAATCGCTAAGTTGCTGGGTAAAGTGCCTGACGCGAAACGCTTACGCCCCGTAGAAGTGATTCGTGATTACGAAGCCACCTTATTTGACGAACTTGATCTCTACAAAGAAGCGGCAAACACATCGCAACTTAAACGTAACTTCAAAGACTCACCGCTGCTGTTTGTACCGACAATCTATTGGTCATACACCCGCCGCCATGTCATGGTTCAGGAGCGCATTCGCGGCGTGCCTGTGGCTGATTTAGACACCCTCAAGGCGCGTGGAACCAACCTTAAGAAGCTGGCTGAACGCGGCGTAGAAATCTTCTTCACCCAGGTCTTCCGAGATAACTTCTTCCATGCCGATATGCACCCCGGCAATATCTTTGTTAACTGCGATGATCCTGAAGATCCACAGTATATCGCCATCGACTGCGGCATCGTGGGGAGCCTTACCCGAGAAGATCAAGACTACCTAGCGCGCAACCTGCTGGCCTTTTTCCATCAAGATTATTACGAAGTAGCGGCGTTACATATTGAGTCCGGCTGGGTGGGCGAAAACACGCGCGCTAACGAGTTTGCAGCCGCTATTCGTACCGTATGCGAGCCCATTCTTGAAAAGCCGCTAAAAGATATTTCGTTTGGGCAGGTGCTGTTAGGACTGTTTCAAACAGCACGACGCTTTAATATGGAAGTACAGCCACAGTTAGTATTGTTGCAAAAAACGCTGCTTAACATCGAAGGACTGGGTCGTCAGCTTTACCCTGAACTGGATCTGTGGAGCACTGCGAAACCATATCTAGAAAAGTGGATGAAACAGCGCGCTGGTATCGGCGGCCTTTGGGAATCGCTCAAACGCCAAGCGCCGGAGCTTTCTCATCAGTTGCCTGAGCTACCCGTGCTAGCGCATCAAGCGCTGAGTCGAATGGAGCATGAACACCGCCAGCGTCATCAGCAAGTGGCCTCAATTAGTGACGTTCAGCAGCAACTGACGCGCCAGCATAAGCGTCATTACCGACTGCGTATCGGCCTTATCTTGCTTGCTATTGCCCTGGCTTGGCAGCCGCTGAGCAGCTGGGCATCGGCTCAAGAGTGGCCTGTCTTAGTAGCTGCGGGAGTAGGTTTGTTGCTGCTGCTATGGCAATGAAACATTCTGGCAGTAAGATAAAGCGTCTCAGTGTCGCCCTTGGCGAAAGCACTGATCTTTGGCGAAAGCGCTGTGATGATTGATAAAAGGATGCCTATGACTGATTCTACCCAGACGACGCAGGTGCTAGATGCACTCGCGGAGGTCTTAAAGCAGCGTCGACATGCTTGTGCAGAAGATTCTTATGTTGCCTCCTTGCATCATAAGGGTTTGAACAAGATACTCGAAAAAGTCGGCGAAGAGGCGACCGAAACAATTTTGGCTGCTAAAGATGCCGAGCACGGCGGCGAACAGGCGCATCAAGCTGTGATCGCTGAAACCGCTGACCTGTGGTTTCATAGTTTGGTGATGCTGTCGCACCTTGAACTGGATCATCAGCGCGTTTTAGATGAGCTAGCACGGCGGTTTGGTATTTCTGGTCATGACGAAAAAGCGTCCCGCACACAACGTTAACCTGCACTGATGAGGAAATGCATATGTTAGGTGGTATCAGTATTTGGCAGTTGCTGATTGTTCTGGGCATTATCATCCTAATTTTCGGCACTAAGAAACTGCGTAATGTGGGCACCGACTTAGGCGGTGCAGTCAAAGGCTTTAAGAAGGCCATTAACGAAGAAGAGAAAGACGGCGACAAAAAGGATGCTGACCAACCTCAGGCGAAGGTAAGCCACGAAGAGGCTGGTAACACCTATGATGTTCAAGCAGAAGAGAAGCGTGCCGCCGAAGAACGCCCCACAGAACGTAACGAAGAGCGCAAATAACCCATGCTGGATATCGGCTTTCTTGAACTGATGCTGATTGGTATCGTCGGGCTTCTGGTGCTTGGCCCAGAGCGCCTGCCTAGAGCCGCTCGCACTGCAGGCATGTGGATTGGCAAAATCAAGCGTACGGTATCCGGTATGCAGCGCGAAATCAGCGCTCAGTTGGAAGCAGAGGAGCTGCGTCAAAAGCTCAACGAGCAGCAGAAAAAGCTCGATGACAGTCTCAAAAAAGCCAAGCAGGATGTTGAGAGCATTGCCGACGCCCCCTCTTCTTCCAGCACTTCGGCACAAGCGACCCAAAACGAGACCGAGCAGCGGGTTGCCAACGCGAGTGCTCGGCTAGATGATGCCCTGCAAACAGTACGCGAAGACACGCCAGCAGCCTCTTCCTCAACGTCTCATCAACGTGCTACCGATGAACTGCGCGCGGTGAATCCTAGCGGCAAGAGTGAGCCTAGCAATAATGCTAAGCAAGCGGATGTGGAAAATGCCGATATTAAAAAAGCGGATCTTACAAAGGCGGATCTTACAAAGGCAGATCTTACAAAGGATAGTAATCACCAATGAGCATGTCTGGCGATTCCCAGGAGCCACGTAAAGACCAAGGCCAAGCGCCTCTTATTGAGCACCTGATCGAACTACGCTCGCGGCTTATGAAAGCGGTCGTGGTTGTATTAGTCATATTTCTTGGCCTTTATGCCTTTGCTAATGACATCTACAGCTTTGTGGCTGAGCCATTAATGGCACTGTTGCCAGAAGGCTCACAGATGATCGCCACCGAGGTAGCCTCGCCCTTCTTGGCGCCCTTCAAACTAACCCTGGTAGTCGCCGTCTTTATCGCTATCCCCTTCGTACTGCACCAAGCATGGGCGTTTGTAGCACCTGGGCTTTACGATAACGAAAAAGCGCTGGCGATACCCATTCTGGTCTCCAGCATAGCGCTATTTTACGCTGGGGCGGCCTTCGCTTATTACGTGGTTTTTCCGCTGCTCTTTGAGTTTTTCACCCAGACCGGGCCGGAAAACGTGGCGGTAATGACCGATATTAATCAGTATCTGAACTTTGTACTGAAGCTGTTTTTCGCCTTTGGTGTTGCGTTTGAAATCCCCATCGCAACATTTCTGTTGATCCTGTCTGGTGCGACCACGGTCGAAAGCCTTTCTAAAAAGCGCCCCTACATTATTTTAGGCTGCTTTGTGGTGGGCATGCTGCTTACCCCTCCCGACATTATTTCTCAAAGCCTGTTAGCGATACCGATGTATCTACTTTATGAGGTGGGCCTACTGTTTGGCCGGTTGGTACGCCGTAAGGCAAAGGCGGATGACGCTGAGGAACAAGAGACCTAAAAGCACTATTAAAGGCGATACACCGCTCAAAAAAAGCCTCTGCCATGGGAGCATGACAGAGGCTTTTTACTCTTCATACGAGAGGCTTTTTGCCCCTCATACGCATAGCCGATTACCTAGAAAATATTAGCCCATCATTTCATCAATGCGGTCTACCAACTTAAAGATACCTGTTGCGGCCTCACTGATACGGGTCGCCAGCATATAAGCAGGCGTCGTTACCACCCGGTGCTCATGATCCACCACAATGTCTTCTACGCCACAGCTGCGGTGCAGGCCACCCATCGCACTAATGGCGCCAGAAACACTCGGATCATGACCAATGGTCACGGCCACCCCTTCGCCAAGTAGGCGCGGGACCAAAACAGGAGAAATACACATCAGGCCAATGGGTTTTGCCTCTTCCTTAAAGCCTACCAGCGCCTCTTTTACGCTCTCAAGTACCTGCATACTGTCGCCCTTGTCGGCAAAATCAGACAGGTTTTTAGCGACACCAAAGCCACCAGGAACAATGACCGCATCAAAGTCGTCAGCATCTAGCTCAGTAATCGGGCTAATATCACCCCGGGCAAGGCGCGCAGACTCCTGCAACACATTGCGCTGCTCACCCTCAACAGGCTCTTGGGTTAAGTGGTTAATCACATGATGCTGAGCGACATCTGGCGCAAAGCAGCGATAGCCAATCCCCAACTGATCAAGGCGCAGCAGCGTTAGCGTTGTTTCATAGATTTCAGAACCATCAAAAACGCCGCAGCCTGCTAATACGATTGCTACCTGTTTGGTCATGCTTATCTCCTTATCGTAGCGCTTATTATCGCTGTTAAATCGTCGCCACTTAGCGTCGCTGAGTGGCTCACTTTAGTCAGTCTATAAAGCCACTACAAGCCAGCTACCACAAGCCTGCTTTCGCTGCAGTGCAGGACTGATATACTCACGTTAGGCCTTTTAAGGCACCTACTATTCGATTGACTATGCGATTGTTTGGAGAAAGCCGTTGAACACCTCTGCTCCCCGTCACTTCCCTGCTACCCGACTTCGCCGTATGCGTCGCGACGATTTCTCCCGTCGCTTAATGCAGGAGTCGACGCTAACACCCAGTGATTTGATTTTGCCGGTTTTTGTACTGGAAGGCGAAAATCAACGCGAAGCAATTGCCTCAATGCCCGGTGTTGAGCGTCTTTCCATCGACCTGCTGATAGAGCAGGCACGTGAGGCCTACGCGCTGGGTATTCCTGCCTTAGCTCTCTTCCCCGTTGTCGGCGCTGAGCAAAAAAGCGAGTTAGCAGAAGAGGCTTACAACTCGAATGGTCTTGTCCAGCGTAGTGTGCGGGCGCTAAAAGAAGCACTACCAGAGCTTGGCATTATTACCGATGTCGCCCTTGACCCCTATACTAGCCACGGGCAGGACGGCATTCTTGATGAGCACGGCTATGTGCAAAATGACCGCACAGTGGATACGCTGCTCAAACAAGCGCTCTCTCACGCCGAAGCAGGCGCCGATGTCGTAGCCCCCTCCGATATGATGGATGGCCGCATCGGCGCCATCCGCCAAGTGTTAGAGCAAGAACACCTGCATAATGTGCGTATTATGGCGTATAGCGCTAAGTATGCCTCTAAGTATTACGGCCCCTTCCGTGATGCAGTCGGGTCTGCCACTAACCTTGGCAAAGCAGATAAACGCACCTATCAGATGGATCCTGCCAATAGCGATGAAGCGCTGCATGAAGTGGCTATGGATATCGCCGAAGGCGCCGATATGGTGATGGTGAAACCCGGTATGCCTTACTTGGATATCGTACGCCGTGTAAAAAGCGAACTCCAAGTACCGACATTTGCCTACCAAGTCAGCGGTGAATACGCCATGCATCGCGCTGCTTTCGATAACGGCTGGCTTGAGGCCGAACCGGTGATTCTTGAGTCACTGATGTGCTTCAAGCGCGCAGGAGCTGATGGAATTTTAACCTATTTTGCGTTAGAAGCAGCACGCTTATTGCAGCGTTAGTTTAGTAGATCAGTCCGTAAAGATGACAAACCAGTGACACTAGTTTGTCATCTTTTCCCGGCATACTCCTATCAACAGCAATTATCACGCTATGATGAGTATGAACCACCACCGGGGGGGCAACCATGGACGATCAATCAGCAGATTCCACGCCAGTATTTTCTAGCGAGTCAACGAACGCTGCAAACGAGACAGTAAGTGGCGAGGGAGAAGCTTTGCCATTGCGCATCAATCGTACCCCCACCGGAGTTCACGCGAAAGAGTCTCATTTGGAGGCGGATCTTGACGATCCGCAGCTCTACTTCAATCGCGAGCTTTCTCATCTGCAATTCAATATCCGGGTGCTTGAACAAGCCCTGGACGATGCGCATCCGCTACTTAACCGGCTGATGTTTCTGCTGATCTTTTCATCCAACATGGATGAGTTTTTTGAGATAAGAGTCGCCGGGCTTAAACACCAAATGGCACTAGGCGACGATACCACCGCCGCTGATGGCCGCTTACCCAAGGCTGTGTTGGCAGAAATTTCGGATATCGCGCATCAGCAAATTGCCCGCCAATATCAAATATTGAACGAAACACTGCTGCCCGCGCTGGAAGCTCAGGGATTACGCTTTCGTCGTCGCGATCAGTGGACCGACGAGCAAAAAGCCTGGGTGAAAGATTTTTTTGATAACGAGATCATGCCGGTCATCAGCCCCATTGGCTTAGATCCTTCCCACCCGTTCCCGCGTTTGGTTAATAAAAGCCTCAACTTCATTGTTGAGCTAGAGGGAAAGGACGCCTTTGGCCGGGCTGGCGGTATGGCAATACTGCCAGCACCCCGCTCACTGCCTCGTTTGATGGCGCTGCCTAAAGCGCTATGTGCAGAAGGCTTCTCCGAGTATATTTTCTTATCGTCGATGATTCACGCACATGCAGAGGAACTCTTCCCCGGCATGCGTGTGCGCGGTTGTTATCAGTTCCGGCTGACCCGCAATGCCGATATGACCGTCGACCCAGAAGAGGTCTCAGACTTGGCCTCAGCGCTACGTGGCGAGCTATTAGCCCGTCGCTATGGCAGCGGTGTTCGCCTTGAAGTCGCTGATAATTGTCCAGATGACTTGATCAGTTTCTTGCTGCGCCAGTTTGAGCTAGAAAGCAGCGATTTATACCGTGTTCAAGGGCCGGTAAATTTGACCCGCATGATGGCGGTTCTCGGCGATGTCGACCGACCAGAGCTACTCTACCGCCCTTACTCACCTAGCGTGCCAAAAGCATTAAAAGGTGGCAGCCTGTTTAGCGCTATTGCCAAAAGCGATATTCTGCTTCACCACCCGTTCCAGTCCTTTTCACCTATCGAAGATTTACTGCGCGAGGCTGCACGTGATCCGGACGTACTGGCAATCAAGCAGACGCTGTACCGTACAGGCGCAGACTCAACGATAGTGAGTGCTCTGGTCGATGCCGCTAGCCAAGGCAAAGAAGTTACCGTTGTTATCGAGCTGCGGGCGCGTTTCGATGAGGCCGACAATCTTCAGTTAGCATCACGCCTGCAAGAAGCCGGTGCCATCGTGATTTACGGCATCATGGCCTATAAAACCCACGCCAAAATGCTGCATATCGTGCGACGTGAGAAGGGCGAGCTGCGCCACTACGCACATTTAGGTACCGGCAACTACCACTCTAAAACCGCCAAACTATATACCGATTACAGCTTGCTGACTGCCAATACAGCGCTATGCGCGGACGTGCATAAAGTGTTCCAGCAGCTTTCTGGCATGGGCCGCGCGCGCAAGATCGATACCCTGCTCCACGCCCCCTTTACGCTTCACGAGCGCTTAGTCGAAATGATTGACCGTGAAGCTCAGGTGGCGCTTAAAGGTAAGCGTGGGCATATCATTATTAAGTGTAATTCGTTAACAGAGCCCAAGCTTATCAAAGCGCTTTATCGCGCCTCGCAAGCAGGCGTAGAGTGCGACCTAATCATTCGCGGCATGTGCTGTTTGAAACCCGGTATCGAGGGTGTTTCAGAGAATATCCGCGTGCGGTCGATTATTGGGCGCTTTTTAGAACATACCCGTGTTTTCCACTTCCACAATGACGGCAAGCCAGAAACGTGGTGTTCAAGCGCTGATTTTATGTCACGCAATATGTTCCATCGCGTAGAAACCTGTTTCCCGCTATTGGATAAAAAGCTGGCCACCCGAGTACGTAAAGATTTGGAAACCTATCTGGTCGATAACTGCCAAAGCTGGCTACTACAAAGCGACGGCAGCTATCAACTGCAGAGCCCTGGCAATGGCGACCCGATCAGCGCCCAGGAAACACTGCTCTATGCCTACGCCTCTAAAAGCTAGCTATCACCGCTAGAGAAACAGTAAGCCCCGCTGCCTGTTGCAGCGGGGCTTAAATGACAAATAGCTGTGTTCAGAACTACCTATATTTAGAACTACCTATGCTCAGAATTAACTTTTATCACCCTTACTTACTTGTCTAGCGGGTGATCCGTTAATTACGCATAACGCTGACGTAGTTGATTGGCCGCTTCCACCATATTCGCCAATGCAGGCTCTACTTCTGCCCAACCACGGGTTTTTAGACCACAGTCTGGGTTCACCCACAGCCGCTCGGCAGGGATTTTCTCCAGCGCTTTTTCCATCAGCGCCACCATCCACGCAACATCCGGAATATTGGGCGTGTGGATATCATAAACCCCTGGCCCAATTTCGTTCGGGTATGCAAAATCCTGGAAAGCGTCCAGCAACTCCATATCGGAACGCGACGTTTCAATAGTAATCACATCCGCGTCTAGTGCAGCGATGGCACCAATGATGTCGTTGAACTCCGAATAGCACATATGGGTATGAATTTGGGTGCTATCCTTAACGCCAGCAGCGCTTAGCTGGTAGCTTTCTACCGCCCAATCTAAATAGGACTGCCACTCGTGCTGACGCAGCGGTAAGCCTTCACGTAGCGCGGGCTCATCAATTTGAATGATCCGAATACCGGCTTTTTCCAAATCTAATACTTCGTCACGCAGCGCCAGGGCGATCTGGCGGCAGGTGGTTGCGCGGGGTTGATCATCACGCACAAACGACCACTGCAAAATCGTCACAGGCCCTGTCAGCATGCCTTTCATGGGCTTATCCGTGAGCGATTGGGCATATTCGCTCCACTTCACTGTCATTGGCTCTGGGCGGGTGACATCACCAAAAATAATCGGCGGTTTCACACAACGAGAGCCATAACTTTGTACCCAGCCAAAGCGCGTAAAGGCAAAGCCTTCTAACTGCTCACCAAAGTACTCCACCATGTCATTACGTTCAGCCTCACCATGGACAGGCACATCAAGACCTAGTGCTTGCTGGCGCTCTACGACGAAGGCAATTTCTTCTCGCATGCGGGCTTCATAATCCGTTTGGCCCAGTTCACCGGCTTTAAATGCCCGACGAGCAGCGCGTATCTCACCTGTTTGCGGAAAAGAACCAATGGTGGTGGTGGGAAACAGCGGTAACGCAAGCGCTCTGCGCTGTGCTGCTGCGCGGGCAACATAAGGTGATTGGCGTTGGCTATCTTGAGCCGTTATTGCTGCTAGACGTGAGCTGACAGCAGGCTGATGAATTCGGGTTGATTCCCGACGCTTATCCAAAGCATACGTTGCTTCGCTCACCCGCTGTTCATCGACAGGCGTTGTGCGATTATCAATGAGCCGAGCGAGGGTCACCACCTCATCCAGTTTTTGCCGGGCAAATGCTAACCAGCCGACCAGCTCGCTCTCTAGCTCGGTTTCTTGGGATAAGTCTACCGGCACGTGCAGCAACGAGCAGCTGGGCGCCAGCCATAACCGCTGCCCTAAACGCACTTTTAAGGGCAGCAAACGCTCACGTAGGGCTGCCAAATCAGCACGCCAGATATTACGGCCATCGACTAAGCCAATTGAGAGCACTTGATGAGGGCTTAAACGATCAATCACGCTCTCTACCTGGCCCGGCGCACGCACAGCATCAATATGCAACCCAGCCACTGGCAGGCGAGTGGTTAGCGAAAGGTTATCACCCAGCGCACCAAAGTAACTGGCAACGAGTAGCTTCAGCGGCGCCGATTGCAGGCGATGATAGGCGCGCTCATACGCTTGCTGCCACGCCAACGGCAAGTCTTGCACCAGAGCAGGCTCGTCAAGCTGCACCCACTCAATACCTTGAGTGGCTAAGCGTGCCAGAATTTCGCTATACACATCCAGTACGCTGTCTAACAGGCTCAGCCGGTCAAACTCACTACCTTTAGTCTTACCCAGCCATAGCCAAGTAAGCGGGCCGGTTAGCGTCACTTTCGGCGTAAAGCCCGCCTGTAAAGCTTCATCTACTTCATTAAATAAGCGGTCAGACGCTAGCGTAAACGTCTGCCCCTCATGCAGCTCAGGTACTAAGTAGTGGTAGTTGGTATCAAAGTACTTGGTCATTTCGCAAGCAGCTGCGGGTGTCCCGCTAGGGGCACGGCCACGGGCCATGCGAAACGCGGTATCCAAATCAACGTTGCCTGCGCTAACTTCGTGCTGGGCATTAAAACGCGCGGGCACCGCTCCCAGCATGACGGAAACATTAAGTACCTGGTCGTAAAATGCAAAATCGCCAACACTGATAAAGTCGAGGCCCGCGTTTTGTTGGGTCTGCCAATGAGAAAGCCTGAGCGCCTGACCTGTTGCTTCAAGGTCTCCCCGTGTGATGTCTCCTTTCCAATAGGCTTCGGTGGCTTTTTTAAGTTCGCGCTGAGCGCCAATTCGGGGATAGCCGAGAATATGAGAAACTGTCATGATGAAACCTTTCAACGTGAATGATTTCGCACAGTCTGCTCACCCTACAAAGATGAATCAAACTAAAGTTTTTAATATTAATCATGAAAAATACTCACAATGATTGAATTACGCCACCTGCGCACGCTGCTTGCCCTCCGGGAAACCGGTTCTTTAGTGGAGGCTGCTGAGCGGGTTCACCTAACGCAGTCGGCACTTTCCCATCAGCTAAAAGACTTGGAAGGTCGCGTTGACAGCGCGCTGTTTGTACGTAAAACGCGCCCAGTAGAATTCACTCGGGCGGGTCTTCGCCTATTGGCCCTGGCGGATGAGATTTTGCCTGAGGTGCGTAAAGCTGAGCGCGACTTAGCTCGCTTAGCAGGTACCGAACAGGGACGATTACACATGGCGATCGAGTGCCACAGCTGTTTCCAGTGGCTGATGCCAACGGTGGATTATTTTCGCGACCATTGGCCAGAGGTGGAAATCGATATCCCCAGCGGTCACCACTTCGACCCACTCCCTGCCCTTGCTAGAGAGCAGTTAGACTTGGTGATTACCGCCGATCCTCAGCCACTGGAAGGGGTTCACTACGTGCCGCTGTTTCGTTATGAGGGACTACTAGCGGTTGCTCGACAGCATGCCTTTGCCGGCCGACCATTTATCGAACCACAAGCGTTAGCCGAGGAGACGCTAATCACCTACCCAGTCGAACACTCCCGGCTAGATGTGTTTACCCAGTTTTTGTCTCCCGCCAATGTACGACCACAGGAAATTCGCACCGCAGAGCTCACCATCATGATGATGCAGCTTGTTGCCAGCGGTAGAGGCGTCTGCGCGCTACCCAACTGGGCGCTCACCGAGTATTTAGAGCGGGATTACGTTAGCGCCGTAAAACTGGGCGAGAACGGCATTTGGAGCACACTTTATGCTGCCATTCGGGAGGAAAATATAGAAGCGCCTTGGATGCAGGATTTTTTGCGCACCGCTAAAGAGACGTCATTTGCGGTGCTGTCAGGTATTAAACCGGCAACTCGCGACGAGGAATCAGCAACGTAAAGCGCGCGCCGCCCAGTGTAGGGCTGGTATCAACAGTGACGCTACCGCCATGGCCTGCGATAATTTTTTGCACAATAGATAAACCTAGCCCGTAGCCCCCAGAGCTACGGGCTCGACTGTCGTCAAGTCTGGCAAACGGCTTGAAGATATCGCTACGCGCTTCGGGTGGTATGCCGGGCCCATCATCCTCAATATCAATACGTACAAGGTGAGGCTCATCCCATAGGCGAATCACTACTTGCGACTTGCCATAGCGACAGGCATTGCTGACAAGGTTCTGCAACGCTCGTTGTAAATAGCGAGGTTCGGCGTATAACTCAACTTCAGCACTACCATCCAGCGTTAACGATAAGCTTTGGTGCAAAGGTGACAGCGTGTCGATGACTCGCTCAGCCATTGCCCGGCACTCAACCAACGCCATTTCTAATTCAACGCCATTGTTCGACTCCCCCCCCAGGCGAGCATAGGTGAGAATTTCGTCTACCAATTCGTCTAGTTCGGCAATATCAGCATCAATCCCCTGAAGCTGACGGCGAATCGCAGGTTGGTCGGTCATATCTTCGACCATTTGCACCGCAAACCGTATACGGGCCACCGGCGTGCGTAATTCATGAGAGACCGCACGAATCATCTCTTGCTGGCCTCTTAACAAGCTCTGAACTTGATTCGCCATCCCATTGAATGCCATACCCAAGCGGCCTAAAAAGTCTCCGCTTTCCACTTTCACCCGGGTTTCTAAGCGCCCGCTAGCGATTCTAGTCGCAGCAAGCTCTAAACGCGCCATACGCGATTCAATGCTGCGCATAATTAAGTAAATAATCAGGCTAAGCACGACCATCAAGCCTACCAACAAAGGTAAGTGCAAATTGACCGGCAGCGTATCACCACGAGAGGTCGGCCCCGCTTGCAACCACTGATTATCACCAGGCACCCGGTAAAGCAGGATCAGCGAGAGCTTATCCGACACCAGCCGCGTCAGCACGCCTCCCTGAGCGAGTTGAAACTGCTGTTCTGGAGTAAGGTCTGAGGGCGGCGTTGAAAGCAGGACAAGTGGCCAGCCACCCGCGTCTAGCGAAGCGATGGCGTCGGCCCTCGCCTCATGAGGCATGCTAGAAAGCCACTCTCCGAGCAGTATCATGCAGCCCTGCCACTGGCGCTCGCTCCAGGCAGCAAACGTTGCTTCCAGCATCCACTCATCGTTGGGTATGCGTTGCCGTAACCGCCAGGGCTCTTCAGCAACTAATACCGTGCCTCGCTCGACGCGAGCTTGTTCAAAGTAGTTAAGCCCCACACTTTCAATACGCTTAAGTGAGAGCTGCATACCCAGCCGTTCCGAAAAGCGGGCAAGCATGGTTTCTCTTTCAGCCACCGGACTTGACGCTAACTGCTGCGTCATTAACGACATCGGCAATGCGGCGAGCTGTTCACGATAATCTTCTCGACGAATCTGCTCGATAAAAGAACGCCCGCCCAATGCAATAAAAAATACCACGCATAGTGCTAACCCCAGCAGAAGATAAAACCTTAAAAAAGAACCGTGGCCCAGCACTCGCCGCATGCGGTTAACCTCTGTTAGTTAACTGTCTTTGACAAAAAGATAGCCTTTGCTCCGCACTGTTTTGATCCGGTGCGGTTGGTTAGGGTCGTCGCCTACTTTGGGACGAATACGTGAAACCCGCACGTCAATTGAACGATCCTGCCCATCGTATTTAATGCCACGCAGCTCATTGAAAATTTCTTCTCGGGTTAATACACGCCCTGCGTTGCTCGCCAACAGCCACAGCAGATCAAATTCCGCGCTGGTAAGATCTATACGCTCGCCGGAAAGCCAGGCTTCACGCGTTGCGTTATCTATCTCTAGATTTTCGAAGCGCAGGCGCATCTCACCACCAGGCGCTGGTGCATCGGCACGACGCAGTAACGCACGCATACGTGCTAATAGGACGCGGGGTTGAACCGGTTTTGGAACATAGTCATCAGCCCCCATTTCCAAACCCAGCACCTGGTCAAGATCATCCGTGCGGGCCGTTAGCATCATGATAGGACCAGCAAAGTTGGGCCTAACACGACGGCAGATAGCCAAACCATCTTCGCCCGGTAACATTAAGTCCAAAATCACCAAGTCAGGCTGAAGTGTTAAAATACGATCCACGCCTTTTGCACCATCCGCCTCTAGCGTCACTTGAAAGCCATTTGCCTCCAGATATTCGCGGGTCAGCTCTGCCAAGCGCTGGTCATCTTCAATAATCAACACGTGATCTTGATCGGGATAGCCAAGTGTGGCGGCGTCTTGAGCCCCAAGCGCCTGAAATTGCTGTTCCAAGTGGTCTACCATCCTTTATATTCACTCCGCTTAGGCAGTTTGTGTTATCACCCGCTCACCCTATGTAACCGCAGGTTGCAATATCTTCCAGGATACCTCAAAACCGTTCAAACGCCTGCCCCCTTACTTCTTTCCCCATACCCTATGTAATGGTTCGCCTGCTAGACACCTTGATTCTTACACCGCCAAACGCTAATGTGGCGTTGCTAACTGTCGATAATCTGGCAGAAGGAGGACATTATGGGAATCAGCAAAACAAAAAGTGTCATCAAGCGCGTTTACGTACCCACTCAAGTGCGCGATTTGCCTAATGGAGAGAAGCTGACGATTCCGGGGCATTATAAAGCGCCACCAAGTGACTAAAACGGCTTGCGTGATAAGCCGTTTCACGATCCGTTAGGTAGCCTGATCGCTAGGTTACTAAAAAGGCAGACCACAGAGGTGGTCCGCTCTTTATTTTTTAGAAAAAGCGTGTTGCTCGCTACCCTTTGGGGCCAAATAGAAACCACGCGATCAGTCCAACTAACGGAAAAAACAATAGCGCCAAGATCCATAGCAGCTTTGCCAGCCCACCTGCTGCACTCTTAGCAACTTTAACAATGGCCCATACAACAATGATGAGCCAGATAAGTCCTAGTAATCCACCTACTTCAATGCCCATAACTGCTCCTGAGCAGGTTTGCTTCCATCAATTTTAGCTAAGCACACCGTTTCGATACAGACAAGTAACATTCACTCCGCAGGCAGGCTTAGCACCATTTCCCCGCCACGTATTTCAATCACCAATAAATTAAGAAAACTCATGCCAAGTAGTACGGTATCGTTTTCCATACCAGGGCTTATAGACCCTTGTACGCCATTCATACGTATGTTGCCCAACACCACCTCATCTAGCTGTGTCAGCGCGCCCTCTGCGCGACCATTCGCGGTATTAAACCAAGCACTGCGTCCCGGCTTTAGCCCCAACTCGCTAGCCAAGTTGCGCGGCACTGCAACATAAGTCGCCCCGGTATCTAATAGGAAGGTCACCGGCTTCCCGTTAATTTTCCCAGGCGCTTCAAAATGGCCAGCACGATTACGCGTCAAATTGACAGGTCCGTCATCGGCGGAGGCGTACATCACATGGGCATTCGGCGTCATTACTTTCTCGAAACCACCATCTAATAGCCATGTGCCAGCAGCCAATAGCAGCACCCAAAAGAGTAGCATTGTGACGATACCACCTCGTTGCATAGCGAGGGTTTTCATACGCCACCTCCAGACTAAGCGCTCCTTTTCCAGGCAAGTGCAGCCTCACGTCCACGCTGTTCATTCACGCCAGCGCATATCAACATCGCGATAACAAACAGTCCTACACATAATAGGATAGACGCTTGCAAACCAATTAACGTTTGCAAAACACCCAGCATGACAATCCCGAACACGCCGGCCAATTTATTAGCGAGCCCCCAGAAGCCAAAAAACTCAGCAGACTTCTCCAGTGGTGAAAAAACGCCGACCAGCGCCCGGCTAGCTGATTGGCTAGACCCCAGACTAAGACCCGCCAGACAACCGACCACCAGAAAAACGTACTGTGCTTGCCACTGTACGGCGTAACGGCTGTTAACCCAGTCGGTCAGCTCTGGCGTCGCCCATATCGATAAAATAGCGATGACCCACAGCGCTAGTGTCATTTGATACGTGCGCTTGGCGCCCAATTTATCCTGTAAAAAACCAAATCCCAGTGCGCCTGCCGCTGCCGTTATTTGAACAATAATAAACATAATATTGCGCACTCCCTCATCCCAGCCAATCACCTGAGCACCATAAATAAAAGCAAACGCAATAATGATGTAGACACCTGCCATTGAGAATAACAGCGACACCAAAAAGACAGTTAAGTCTTTAAAGTAGCGCAGCTCAGTAAATGTTGAGCGAACACGCTGTAACGCAATACGTTGATAGGAAACGGCATGGGGTTGAGGCACACCTCGCTCTTTCATCCATAGGAAGGTGGGAATCGCCGCTACTAAGAAAAAGCCAGCTGCAAAAGGACCTACCCAACGTATGCGTTCAAAGTTATCGGCGGTCGCCTCCCCTAGCACCATCAGCGTAAAACCAGCGGCAAAAAGGCCACCAATATAGCCAAGCGCCCAGCCAAACCCAGAAATTTTACCCAGCGCATCAGGAGGGCCTAGCTCCGGTAGAAAAGCGGCAATAAACGACTCGCCCATCGAGTAAGCATAGTTTGAAAGTATAATTAACAGCAGCCCCACGACTACGTAACCAGGCTCGACAAAGTAAAGCATGGCAGTTGTCGCCACAGTGGCGAGATAACTGATTAATAAAAAGCGTTTTTTTTCTGCTCGATAATCCATCACGGCACCGCAGAGCGGGGCAGTTAATACGACCATTAGATAGCTCAACGCTAGCGCGAGACTCCACAAAAAATTGGCTAGACGAAAGCCATCGCCTCGATCACCTACGATTACCGTCGTAAACAGTTCTCCAAACACGACCGTGATGATGAGCAAGGTGTAAGCCTGGTTGGCAAAGTCAAACATTGCCCAACCAAATATTTCACGTCGCGATGCGTAGGTGGGAGCAACCTTGGCGGGGTTAGCAGTCAGCATGCAGGCTCTCTCAAAAAGTGTGTAGTAGCGTCATTACCCTATTAACGACAGCTAATTCATAACGATAATAGGGCAGGTGATTATTCAGTAAAGCGGCTTAACCGCGGACGGGGCCTTAAAAAAGCAAACGCTCGGCATAGCCGAGCGTAATACGCTGAACATTGTTGCTTTTGCCATCCTTGGCCTTCTGGATCATAGCAACCAGTGCGCTACCACGGCCGCAATACCCACCACCATCGCTGTTATAACAGCAACAGTGACGATTCGATCCAGCCAGCGATCAAAAACCTCCCTTTTGGGCTGTTTTCGCGTGGCACCGTGGTGTCCTTGCCGGGCCATCAGCACGCCTTATCCATGTGTGCATTCCCCATAAATCAGCGAATAATTTAACTATTAATGCGGCGATTGACGACACTTGGAGCACGGCGTAGGCGTTCTTCCTCGCCTAACTGCTCAGCTTCAAACGCATCAGCACCAACCGGCGTTTCCCCGTGGCGACGATATAGCTGCGTTAGCATCGCCTTGCGATCAGCACGCAGCTCACGAACCAGCACTACAATCATCATATACAAAATAAAGGTAAACGGTAATGCCGAAAGCACCGCCGCTGACTGCAGGCCAGAAAGTCCACCCGCCACAATCAGTGTTAAACAAATAGCGGCGATCAAGACACCCCAAATAATACGCTTATAAAGTGGCGGATTGATGGAGCCATTGTCGGTCATTTGCGCCACGATGTAGGAAGCAGAATCTGCCGACGTCACCAGGAAAATGAAGATAAGCATCATGGCGACTACCGATAATGCACCGGTAAAGGGCATTAGCTCGAACATCTCAAACAACGCCACGGTAATATTGGCTTCAGTGGCGGCAGCCAATCCAGCATCACTGCTCGACATTTCCAAATTAAGCGCAGCACCGCCAAAAACACCTATCCATAAACAGGCTAATAGTGGCGGCACAAACAGTACGCCAAAAACATACTCTTTGATCGTGCGGCCGCGGGAAACACGCGCCACAAAGGTACCCACAAACGGCGACCAGGCAATGACCCATGCCCAATAAAAAATGGTCCAGCTAAGTGCCTAACCGAAAGTTTTCGTGCATAATGTATGTAGG
>NZ_JABUZE010000004.1:0-58351 GCF_014897805.1 Halomonas sp. 3F2F | reverse complement strand
GTGTATTACATTCTTGAGATGTCCATCGTTACTGGGCAAGATCAATAATAAACAGCTGTTTTATATGGATTTTAACTTAGTTTCTAAGCCGGAAACCAATGGGTGAAAAATGCGAACTTTAAAATAGAACTGGCCTCACCTAGCTTCGTATCAAGTTTATTAAAAAACTAAGACGAGGCATATAAATACAATGCAAAATAAGACAGCAGTGATAAATGAAGTAGGCCTCAGAGACGGTCTACAAAATATTACAAAAAACCTACCAACTGCCCAAAAAATTGATTGGATTTACGACGCTTACGAAGCCGGGGTTCGAGAAATAGAAGTAGGCTCTTTTGTTCCTCCCAAACTATTACCTCAGTTGGCAGATACGGAAGAGCTTGTCCGCTATGCCAAGACCTTGCCAGGACTTTTTGTATCGGTTTTAGTGCATAAGCATCTGTTACTTCTCGATAGACGGGCCTGAACGTTAATCTTTGAGCTTAAGCAGTGCTGCCAGCGGCATCGGTTTAGCAAATAAAAAACCTTGCAATAAATCACAGTGGCGCTGTACAAGATCCTGCTGTTGTTCATAGGTTTCGATGCCTTCTGCCACCACGACTAAGCCTAAATAATGCGCCATGGTGATCACGCCTTGGACAATGGCGGCATTTTTATGGTCGTTGGTTATATCGTGAATAAAGGCGCGGTCAAGTTTGACTTTATGAATAGGCAAATCGCGCAAGTAGCTGAGGCTAGAAAATCCTGTACCAAAGTCATCAAGTGCGACTTTGATGCCCATTAGCTTGAGCTGATTAATCAAGTCGGTTGCTTTATCCGCCCCATCGAGTAGTACGCTCTCGGTGACTTCTAGCTCCAGGGCGTTAGCAGGCAGACCAGCCGCCCACACAGCACGTTGAACATCCCCCAAAAAGCCAGCACGCCTGAACTGTAGTGATGAAATATTAACGGCCACTGGTATAGCTTTGCCTGCGGCATGTAGTTTCGCAGCGTCTTGGCAAGCTTGCTGTAATACCCAGCGCCCTAAAGGGATGATCTGGCCAGTTTGTTCGGCTAGTGGAATGAAAATACCGGGTGAAATTATACCTTTTTGTGGATGATGCCATCGTATAAGGGCTTCCACCCCACGAATGCTCCCACTAGTGGCGTCCACAATAGGCTGATAATAGAGCTCAAACTGCTGCTGCTTCAGTGCTGCCTGGAGATCGTGGCGTAGCATAACCGAGGCTTCAGTCACTTGCTGCTCATCGCCTTGGTACCATTGCCATGTATTGCGGCCTTGCTGCTTTGCTTCACCCATGGCTAGGTCAGCGCGTTGCATAAGTTCATGGGCATGCGCGACTGCGGTGGTATTACATGCAATGCCAATACTGCCGCTGATGTGAATTGACGTGTCGTCGATTTTAAACGGTAAAGAGAGAGTGCCGAGTATCTGCTCTGCTAGATCAATAGCCGCTTGCTCAGTTGGCATTTGGGAGAGCAGTAGAGCAAATTCATCACCGGTGAGGCGCGCGAGAGTGTCACCCGGTGTGATAAGTCGTTGCAGTCGATTGGCTACCTCAATCAACAATTGATTGCCCGTCGGATGCCCAAGCCCATCGTTAATCGCTTTAAAGCCATCCAGATCCAGGTGCAACACTATGAGTTTATGGCCGGTTTTTTGTGCATTGCTAAATGTATATTTTAAACGCTTTTCAAATTCAGAGTAGTTCGGCAGATGTGTAAGCAGGTCGTGGGTGGCTTGATAGGCCAGCTGTGCCTTTTGTTCATGCTGCACCGTTGTATCTTTTACAATGCCGAAGACTCCCTGGGTCACTCCTTCTACAATCATAGGCATGGTGGTTAGGTCAAGAACTTTTATATGCCCATCGCGATGCTTGAGCTGAAAGGTTACTTGTTTTGTCTGGCCTGCTAGCGTAGCGGTAAAGAGCTTCTGTAGTGGTGCTATATCTTGTGGCTCCAATAGTTTAGAAAAATGGTTGCCTAGAATCTCGCTATTGTTGCGACCAGTAATCGTGCTGCAGGCTTTATTTGCATTGGTGATGCACCCCTGGTGATTAAGGGAAAACACTCCATCAGGATGATAGAGGTAAAGTGAGCGAAAGCGCTGCTCAAGGTCGTACTGCGCTTTAATTTGCTGTCTAGCTATGAGTAGCTGGCCAGAATGTTGTCGCACTAATTTAATCAGCCCAAGGCTAAGTGCTAACAAGTAACTAAGCGTTAACCCCGCAATAGCAAAGCTGGCGGGCATGATACTTGCGTTTAATAGTGTCGAGCGAGAGCCCAAGTGGGCATCTAACGTGAGGTGTGCGCCGCCGGGCAAGCCAATATGGCGCCGTTCTAGGTGCGGCAAAGGGCGTGAGGCGGTAGATTGGGGGATCGTATCGTTATGCCGTAACACTAAAAATGGCGTGTCACCACCTACTGAGAGATGGAATTGCGTAAGTAGCACGCTAAGTTCGCGTGTTAACAAATCGATAAGATCTACTTCAGCGGCCACATAATGGCGCTGATTGTTTCCGGTTGGCGCGACAAGCAGCAGAGTGTTTGGATGCTCTTTGGGTTGGAGTGTCCACGCTTCTGGCCACGCCAGTAATAGCATGTCCTGAAATTGATCTAGCGGCTCATTTTGCCAAATAGGGGAGGTGTGCAATTCTGTTGATGTTCGCAGATCGATAAGCTCGCCATGGCTATCAAACAAAGCCACGCTTTTTAAATAGGGTGCATGCTGAAAGTAGGCGTGAACGTCGGGGAGCCAGCCATCGTCGGGTTGCGAAAGCAAAGGGAGGTCGTGCCGCCAAGCGAGACGCTGAATCCACTCCAGTCGCGTTCTCATGGCGTGGCGTGCGTTCAGCGTCGCATTATCCATTAGGGATGTCACTTGGTTTTGTAGAGTATTTTGGGCGCTCCAGCTTAGTGTGTACCACGCAAGACAGCTGGCCATTACCCCTGCTACGACAGCCGTGATGGTAAGACTCCCAAGTGGAAGCAGACGGCGGTTACCGCGCCAAGCTGCCCCAATAAATGCACTACCACCTAATAGTGAATACAATGTGGCGAGTATTGGCCCAGATACAAAGCCTTCTGACCAGCTAAAGCGGCTTGATGGTAACAACAGAAGGAGAAGGGAGAAGCCGCCCATGCCAACGGCTAGTAACCCACAGCCCGCCCACGCTACCCTGTGCCATGGCTTTTTCATGCCCAGTAGGGTACATGCGGCCACCAGCAGCAGTAGAAGTGCAGCCGCTGAGAGGATTCTTGGCCCGCCTGACACCCATGAGACTGATACCCACGGCCCGCCGACCCAGACGTTATGGACTAGCGTATAGAGCGTGATGGCTGCTAACGGAACGGCCGCGACAGCGATTAGCCCACGGTAATGGATTAACCACCCCAGAAGGCAGCAGCCTGCTAATAGGCCGGTTAGCGCTGCATCGGTCACCATTAAACCGCTTAGTGGGTAATCAATGCCTGCCCAACGCCCTATAAGGCCTGTGCTTCCCAGGAGTATAAATGTGGCAGCGACCATAAGCAGGCCAACATCTATCGCAATATCACGTATTCGATAGGGCGCTGTAGCAGTATCATTCGCGCTTGATTTAGCCCTTTTCGCTTGCATGGCTGCTCCCCATTTAGCCTTTGGCAACGTTATTACGTCCTAGGTGCTTCGCCATATATAGTGCGCGGTCGGCACGGGCCATTAAGCTTTCACTAGTATCCTCTAACAGATAGCTTGTCACGCCGATGCTGGCGGTAATCGGCTTAGGCAGCCAGGGGTGTACCTCTATCGCGTGTCGTAATCCCTCTAAGGCTTTGCCTGCTTCTTCAAGTGACGTTTCAGACATGAGAAAGGCAAACTCTTCGCCACCAATTCGTGCAACAAGGTCACTTCCCTGTATGAGAGAAGTGAGTAGTCGAGCTAGCTGTTGCAATACCTGGTCTCCCACTGCATGGCCATAGTTGTCGTTGATAGGCTTGAAAAGGTCTATATCCAGTATCGCTACGCTAAACACTTTTGGAGCCTGGTTGACAAACGCACTTGCTAGCCGTTCTTGAAGGACGAGATCAAAATGGCGACGGTTAGGCAAACCGGTAAGGGGATCGCTGCGAGCTTCCTGAGCCAGTCGTAAAGTGAGACGGTGGAGTTCTTGGTTGTGAGATTCTAGCTTGATACGCATTGACTCCAAAGCGGCAATAGTCTGCCTATTTTCCTCTAATGTGCCCCGATCTGATTGGCGAGACTCTAACCGTTCGCGTTCTAGTTTATCCATACGCGCAATCGGCAGCATGGCCAGAAGCGTTAAGGGCGGGTCAGGCGCGGTTAAACGGCGCGCGCTGGACAGGACTGGAAATGGCTCGCCACTTTCCGTGCGCAGGTTAAGGTGAATTTCATCGACTGCCCCCACATCGCTTAGCCTGAAAGAAAGCACCCCTTGGTAGAGTAGACGCGCCTCAGTGGTAAACAACGTGCTGACTGGCTGGTGGACAAGCTGATTTTCCGCGTAGCCAAGCCAATGGCATAGCGTTTGGTTAACCTGCAGTATACAGCCTTGTCCGTCTACGATGATTAGGCCTGAGGGTGCAAGCTGCCACCAGTGCGCAATGTTCACGGCCTTTGGCGTCATCTATAGTTGCTTCCCTGTTAATGCAAGCCGTGACCGTAGCGCATTAGCCAAGGTATCAGGAGCAGTCATCTGAGGGTAATGACCGCCTGCATCCAGCATGACTAGCTGACTTTTAAGAAGATTCGCTTGTAGATACTGGGCGGCTTCAACCGGCACAATAGCATCGCGAGCAGTCTGAAAGATGACACTGGGTACTGTAACGTGAGGCAGGTGATGCCGGGTATCGCCTAGAAAAATACTTCTGGCCAATGGGCGTAATATGTTGGGTGATATCCTAAGAAAGAGCTGCTTTAAGCTGTGTTGATGTTCGTAAGTAATGGCATCACCTAGCGCCACTCGGGACATCGTACTCACCCATTCGAGGTAGTTTTGCTCCATTAGTCGCATTAAGCCATCAAGCTGCTTCTGGGAGTAGCCGCCGTGATAGTCGGGTGGGTCATCCAGGTAGCGCGCTGAGCTACAGACCAACCCCAGGCGGCTAAATGCCTGAGGACGCAAAATAGATGCTAGCATCCCTATAGTTCCCCCAATTGAGTGGCCCAGCATCATGGCGTTTTCTAGCTGCAGTTCATCGCACAGTGAGGCAATATCCTCTGCATGACCAGTAGGCGTAGTGTGCCGCTGGCAGTCGTAGAATTCCGGTGCCGCGCCGCCGAAGCCTGCTAGGTCGACAAGAATCAGTCTATAGTCGTTCTCAAGTGAGGGAATAAGGCGATGCCAAACTGTTTGGTCACAGCCAAACCCATGGATAAGTAGTAAGGGCGTGGTGCCAAGGCCGTGTTCATTAACATTGAGAAAGTCGATAAGTGACGTCATTCAAGTGCCCGTATTTTTATTATAGTTAATACTATTACGTTAGCATGTGTCGCAGTGCTAGGCATATCAACGCCGTTGAATAACGACAAGGACAGCCCAGTGAGAACTATTTTTATAGAGTTTCAATTCAGTAGCGATTGCCCATGAACGATGAACAGAAAGTGCAAGATCACGAAGCATCTCGTCTAGCGGCCTTGGTGGAATACCACATTCTGGATACCCCTCAAGACCCCTTATTCGATGAGATTGTGGAAACCTTGAACCGCTTGCATGAAATCATTAATACTATTCATTTGCATTCATGCGGTGCATTTTGCAATTATTCGCGCTCATTTGGTGCATGTGGGCGTAAAATGAAGGCGTATTTA
Source organism: Halomonas sp. 3F2F (assembly GCF_014897805.1). NCBI lineage: Bacteria > Pseudomonadati > Pseudomonadota > Gammaproteobacteria > Oceanospirillales > Halomonadaceae > Halomonas > Halomonas sp. 3F2F. Next base: position 52,542 of record NZ_JABUZE010000004.1, on the reverse strand, counting down.
AACAAGATGCGCGGTGAGCGTATTCAGCGATCTTTTGTAGGCTGGAAAGATGCATTCTGGTCGTGGCTCGGTGCTTTCAGTGGGATGGTATTAATTTGCTGGTTAAGTGCAGACTGGCTCTCCAAAGAATTGCTTATTGTAGGCTCTTTTGGTGCCACCTCAGTCCTTATCTATGCGGCCCCTGAAAGCCCTTTCGCGCAGCCAAGCCATGTACTCTTTGGTAGTATGCTGTCTGCATTAGTAGGGGTAGCTTGCTACCAATGGCTTGGAGCGTCCCCTCTTGCCATGGCACTAGCAGTATCATTATCGATTCTCGTTATGCAGCTTACCCATACGGTTCACCCACCAGGAGCCGCCGCGGCATTGACTGCCGTTGCTGGAGGCGAAAACGTACAGCAACTGGGCTGGTTATTCCCCCTTTTCCCTATTGGAGCTGGTTGTATCATAATGCTCTCAGTGGCGATTATGATTAACAACCTTGCCCGCCACCGCCGCTATCCGCGTTATTGGTAAAATGGGAGGTTAAGTAATCTCAATAAAAATGCCCAATATGGGCATTTTTAATAACTGAAAACTCAACTATAGCCGTTCCTCTACAACCCAACTTACCACCTTGGAGCCAACCTCTAAGGAGAACGCTGCGTGACTGAAATGCCCGACAACATCCTGCACATACCGGAGTACCAGGTGCTGGGCTGCAAATCCACCGATGACGAAATGCACTGCCAGGTGGACGTGCCCGATTCCATCGCCTGCAAAGAATACGACGTGCAAAGTGGGTTCGTGCGGTTCGGCAAGCGTGATGTTCTCTATCGTAACCTGCCCATCCACGGCAAGCGGGTCACCCGATGGGTGTTTCGTCGCCGGTAGTTGGGGCCTGCAAGGCCATCTTCAGGCCCCAACTACCGGCAATGGTGGACGGCTTTCGCATGACGCTGCGACTGCATGAGTACGTAGAGAAGGAATCCCTCAACCACCACGACATCTTCTTGACGGCACAGTCCGGCCTGGACGAGAAGACGGTACGCGACATTTTCAATGCCCACGCTAAGTTCCTGGGACGCTGGCACCGCTTCCAACTCACGCGTTCTGGGCATCGAGCTGTACCTGAATAATCGCTACCACTGTATCCTGACGAATATCGAGGAGCGAACCCTGCTCGATCTGCTGGCCGCCTACGAACAAGGAGCGCTTCTACGGAATCTGGGATGTCACCACGCGTCACCAGGCAAAATCCGCCTTGGACGAGGGGATAGACACTAACCTGAAAGGCCAGAAGGGATTATGGAGCGATCTGGTCAGGGCAGTAGGCAGCTGGCGTGAAGAGATCATGACCTATTTCGAGACAGACATGCCTGTCACCAACGCTTACACGGAGCCCATCAACCGGCTAGCCGGGGACAAGAACCGTGAAGGCCGTGGTTACTCCTGCGAGGTGATGCGGGCACGAATGCTCTACACCACGAAGCATAAGAAGAAAGCTTCTATTACGAAGGTCTCTACGTTCTACAAGAAAACTATCGGTTACGAATTGCTGTAGTTCGCAGAAGAGCTCAACTAGGGGGGCGATCTATTAACCATCTAAGGGTGGTATCAGGTTGGTGGGGAGAGTACATCCTCAACCAATCAATCCGTATAACCATAATAAATACTGAATTGCATCCAATAATAAATACTTAGCGGTTGGTAAATGGTGCTAGCATTCAGGGAGAGCCATCTGCCTTTATTGCCCATATTGAGCTGACTCATGCCGAACCGATACCGATACCGATCTGCGACGCGTGCAACCTTCCGCATCTCTTTACGCGCTGCCGTGGCCATCGTGGTCACTCTGATAGCGGGCGTTGTGGTCGCTGCTTTGGGTTACAGTAGCTATCGGGACACACAGCAGTCGTTGGCGACAGCGACCGACAACAGTGTCACGCAGATCGCCTCTCTACTGGACGAGCATATCGGCCGCGTCTTCGAACCAGCTGACAACCAGCTCCGCCTGCTGACCTATAGTGATTTTGTAACCGCTTTTTCTTATGAGGATCAGCTCGATCTGGTGCCTCTGGCACGAGAAGTGCTGGCCGGTAATTCCATGGCGCAGGCGGTCTATGCTGGATATGCCAACGGCAGTTTTGTCCTATTTCGCCCGTTGCTAAGTGCCGAGATGATGGAGCGCTTTTCAGCACCCCCTGGGGCCGAGATCATGGTACAGACGATAGAGCAGCCGACGCCCCAGGACGTCCGCGGGCGCTATCACTTCTTCGGTGCCGACGATGAGCTGATCGAGACCCGTGATCTACCAGACTATGTGTTCAGCGCGCGTGAGCGAATCTGGTATCGCGCTGGTGCTGATACGCAGCAAACCATTCTTACCGACCCCTACCTTTTCTTTACCACCCAGGTGCCGGGCGTCACCATGGCCCGACGCAGTGCCGATGGTGATACGGTCATCGGCCTCGACATCGCGTTTCAGCAGCTCACTGAACATCTCAATAGCCTGCGTGTCACTGAATCCGGCCAGATTGCCATCGTCGATAGTAATGGCAATGTGGTAGCCCACCATGAAGAGATGCAGCTGCTGGTGCCGAAGGGGGAAGAGCGTTTTCGCTTAGCGGCGCTAGAAGAGTTGGAATCGCAGGCACTCAAAGACGCCTTTGCGCTCGAACCCAACAGGGCTGGAGGCCCTGCCATTGAACAGGGTGAAAATGGCTGGTATCAGGTGCGTATTCCTTTGGCTCCGATCGGTTCCCTGGCGCTTGTTGCTGTGCTGGCGATACCTGAGGAGGAGCTTTTCCTTGACGCTGGGCGCTTGCTAACCAAGCAGCTGTGGGTAGCGCTGCTGATCTTCGTGCTCTCCGTGCTGGTTACCCTACGGCTTGCCCGTCATCCCGTGGTGTCCCTTCAGCGTATCGCCCGTCATACCCGCGCGATCGAGGTGTTCGACTTCACCGAACGCCCGGCCGTGCACTCGAACATCATTGAAATTGATCAGCTCGCCAATGCCACTGCCCAACTGCAGCAAACCTTGGCCAACTTCCTTGATACCAGCGTTGCACTGAGCCGTGAGCGCGATATCGAGACTGTGCTCGACAGGATATTGACCACCGTGCTTGACGCCACCCGTGCTAGCGGTGGTGCTATCTATCAGCTAACACAGCAGGGGGAGCTGGTGCGTGCCTGTTTGCGAGACAACCCCACGCAAGATGAGGAAAGCCCCCCTGTAAGAGTGCGGGTCAAAGAGGAAGGTCTGATTGCAGGATCAGTGGGCCACCGTCGCACCGAGATGGAAGTGGTCGAGGACACCCTTCGCGTCGCCACGCCGCTACTCAATCGTCATGGCCAGCCTATCGGCGCCATGGTCGCATGGTTACCGCTGAAGCATGAGCAGCCTACTTCGCGCGAGGATACTCGGGTAGGTTTTATTGAGGCTCTGTCTGCCAGTGCCTCCGTAGCCATTGAGAACAGCCAAGCCATCGCCGAGCTCGCCCTGCTGGAGCGCGGCATCCAGGCAACGCCTAACGGTGTGGTGATGGCCGATGCCACTCAGCCAAACATGCCGCTTGTCTATGCTAACGACGCCTTCTATGCGCTCACGGGTTACGGGCCGGACGACGTCTTAGGCAGCAACTGCCGCTTCTTGCAGGGGCCTGACACTGACCCAGAGTCGCTCATCGCCATTCGTAGGGCGATCCGTGAGCGCCAGCCACTGGATGTCATCCTGCTCAACTATCGAAAGGACGGCACACCTTTTTGGAACCATCTCTCGTTGAGTCCCGTGCTCGATCCTAAAGGCGAGTGCACTCACTACATAGGGATACAACAGGACATCACCCAGCAACGCGAGCAGCAGGATCAGCTGGCCTACCAGATGACCCACGACCTGCTGACCGGCTTACCTAACCGCTCCGCCTTTGATGAGTGCCTGCAAGATGCGTTTGAGGACGCTAAGAAGCGCCATGGGCATCTAGTCGTGATGCACATTGACCTGGACGGTTTCAAGGCCGTCAACGATGGCTTGGGATACCACATTGGTAACCAGCTGCTGGTGGCGATCGGCGATCGGCTGTGTGAGGTGGTCGGCGCCGAGGCTTTCCTGTCACGGAATACCGGTGATGAATTCTCCCTACTGTTCCCTGGGTTCCATGATCGCCAAGCCTGCATCGACATGGCCGAGCGCTTGCTGGGAGCGTTTTCCAGCTCTTTCTTCATTGAAGAAAAGCCACTGCATATCAGTGCCAGCATCGGGCTAGCCTGCAACTGTGAGGGAGTGGATTATGCCTACCAGCTGATGCAGCGGGCCGATTTAGCGATGGCTGACGCTAAACGGCAGGGCCGCAATACCTGGTACTGGTACCAGGGTGATCAGCATCGCCTCACGGAAAAGGCCGTGCTGTTGCGGCACGACTTGCATACAGCACTGGAAGAGGAGCAGTTCGAACTCTACTACCAGCCGATTGTAGAAGCGGTGAGCGGGCGCATCCGTGGGCTTGAGGCGCTGATCCGCTGGCATCACCCCGAGCGCGGGATGATTTCTCCCGGTGTTTTTATTCCGCTGGCTGAGCAGACTGGTCAGATTATCCCCCTGGGGCGCTGGATTCTGCGACGCGCCTGTCAGGACGCTGCGGCGATGCGTGCCGATGGTGGGCGGGTGGTACCAGTCGCCGTGAATATCTCCTCGCTGCAGTTTCGGCGTGATGGCTTTTTGGCAGACCTCCAGGAGACGCTGGATGAAACTGGCTTACCGCCCGAGTGGTTGGAGCTTGAAGTCACCGAAAGTGTGCTGCTCGACGGCGTTGAACCTGCCATAGCGCTGATCAATGCGCTCAAAGCGATGGGCATCCGGGTCGCGCTGGATGATTTCGGCACCGGCTATTCTAGCCTCAGCTACCTACGCGATTTGCCTATCCACAAGCTCAAGCTGGACCGTGCCTTTATTCACGATATCAGCACCAACCGCAGCAATGCTGCCATCGTGCTGGGCATTATCACCATGGCTCACCACCTTGGTTTGGTGGTTGTGGCTGAGGGTATTGAAGAGTGGGCGCAGCAGCAGGATCTGGTTCAGCGCAATTGCGATCTGCTGCAGGGGTTCTATTTCGCTAGACCGATGCCGCTAACGGTTATCATGTCCCTTCAAGAGCAATTGCCGGTATCTATTGGGGAGTAAAACAGCAGCAGGCACCCTCGACGAGCTGACCAGAAGGCTTTCGCATACGTCTCCGCATTTAGGTGCGATTATTTACAGAGCAAATGGTATTTAACCATCATCCCTGGAAAGCAATTAGTTAAAAGTCTAGCATGCCAAGTATCGTTAATTTTGCTGCGTACTGATTGGAAACTGAGCAATGAACACGTTATTAAACCGACTGCCCATGTATGCCAAATTTTCTTTGGTGCTAACTCTCCCCCTACTTGCCTTAGCATGGTTTGCTATCAACGGTGTGCTTGATCGACAAGCCACCGTCCGGGAATTAAAACAGCTCCAAACCATGACAACGCTGGCCCAAAGTGCTGGAGACTTGATACATCAAATACAAATTGAACGTGGTATGTCGTCAGGTTATTTAGCGAGTGACGGCGAGGCCTTCGGCCAACGATTAAGCCAGCAGCGGCCACAAACGGATACTGCGGCTGAGGCATTTGTTGAAAAGCGCCGAAGCCTGCCGGTTGGCGTTCTAAGTGCAGCTGCCAACGAACAGCTTGACCAACTGGAGCGGCAGTGGCAACGAACAGCCAGCTTACGCCGAGACGTAGATCAACTTTCTATCGAGGTCAATGCCGCACTGAGTCACTATACAGGCATCAACCAGCAGCTCATGGGCTTAATTGGATCGCTTGCTCAGCAAACCCGCGAAGGGGAGATCAGCCGACAGCTGGCTGCTTATTTCAACCTATTACAAGCCAAGGATTTGGCCGGCATTGAACGCGCTATCCTCTCTGCAGCGTTTGGTGCAGATGGTATGTCGTTTGAGATGCTCAATCGCTATTTAACACTGATAGGGGAAGAAGCGGCCTTTTTAACAGGCTTTCGCGCCTTTGCTGGCGCAGATCAACGACGCCAGCTTACGGACGCTTTGAGTGGCCAGGAAATTGAACGCTTAATTGAGAGACGAGAGCTTGCTATTCAGCAATATGATGTAGGGGGGTATAACGTAGACCCTAACGAGTGGTTTGAGTGGCAAACGGTCAAAATCAGCCGTCTAAAAAACCTCGAAGACAACGTGTCGCAACAAGTCATTACCACAACGGCTGCGTTGCAACGTGATGCACAGCTTGCCCTCTGGCGCTTCATGATTATTGCGGTCTTAGCCACACTGTTTGCTGTGGCGGCCGCCGCTATGATTGTCCTTACGCTGACGCGTCCTTTAACCGCAGCGTTAAAGAATATCTCTACACGAGGCAATGACTTAACCCAACGGCTTACCGTGCCTGGAACAGACGAACTGTCTAAGCTTTATCATGCGTTCAATGATGCATCACAAGATACAGAAGCATTAATTGGAGAGATCAAGCGCAACGCACAGTCAGTAGAACTGGCCAGTGGTGAAATTGCCCAAGGTAATCAGGATTTGGCACAACGTACCGAAGAGCAATCGGCGTCATTAGTACAAACAGCATCGAGCCTTGAGGAGATCACTGCTACTGTGCGCCAAACGGCTGACAATGCCCATGAAGCACAACGCATGACGCATGATGTGGCTACGGAAGCGGAAGGTGCCGCCGCCATTGCCCAGCAAGCACAACAAGCCATGCAAAACATCCATTCATCTAGTGACCAGATCACGACAATTATTGCAGCGATTGATAACATTGCTTTCCAAACCAATTTATTAGCCTTGAATGCTTCGGTAGAGGCCGCGCGTGCGGGGGAGCATGGTCGAGGCTTTGCTGTCGTCGCTAGCGAAGTGCGTAAGCTTGCTAGTCGCAGTGCTGAGGAGGCCAGCCAAATACGCCAGCTGATTGAAAATAATATCGCCACTATTAATGAGGGTGAGGAGCTAGTGACATCCACCAACAACTCCTTAACGACTATTTCGGAGCGTGTGCAAAAGGTGGCCCGCCTGATGGAAGAAATGGCATCAGCGACCCACGAGCAATCAGCCGGTGTTGAGCAGATTAATCGCGCCATGAGTCAACTAGAAGAGGTGACTCAGCAAAATGCCGCGCTTGTCGAAGAAGTGGCGGCTGCCAGTCGCTCGCTTGATGAGCAGGCCGAAGAAATGTCCGCCCGCATTAGCAAATATAAAGTTGCCGATTCACTCTCTAATACCGCTCGCGGGTCAAAACAATCAGGTAACACTTTATCCGTTGATAGGCAGCACATCAGCTAAGGTGAGCAAAGAAAGGGGAGGTAACTCCCCCTCTTGCTGGGTACGTGATCGAGCAGACTAGAACTTGTACATTGCCCCGATGGAAAACAGATCAATGTCATTATCATTGTCAATATCATACCACTCCCACTCACCCACAATGCCGAGCTGGTCAGTGAACATGTAGTGAGCCCCGAGGCCATACATCAGGTCGGTACCATCGTCGTTAATACCGGCAGCAGCACCGCCCCCTTTAATATCCCACATGATCACACCAAGTTTGCCGAACACGCCGAACTGCTCGTTGAGCGGCAAAATGCCTTTCGCAGCAATCGTCCAGCCGTCCGCTTCGGCGCTAACTGCCGAACCGTCTACAGACCCACTGACCTCACCAAAATCTACCCAGGCAGCCTCGAAGACGATGTTCGAATTCAACTCCCAGCCGCCGAAGATTTTCCAGCTGGTATCTGTGTCGTCGCAATTGGTGACACCGCCACAGGCATCGATGGTTGACTGACCGATGCTCGCCCCACCATAGAAGCCACTCTCTGCGAGGGCATCGCCTGTCATACCCAGCGTCAATAAAAGTGCGCCCATAATTTTCTTTTTGTTCATGGCCTGCCCCTGCCCTATGTAGTAACCCCAAAAGAAGCATAGAACTGCATGTCAACTTGTACAACGCTGGAATAGCGTATCGGGCAGGGCGACTCTTTCAGGTTGCTAACGATGTTTTGGTGACGCCATTAACTATGGGTTGGTTTGTCCCTGCAGCACTGCTGATGAATTAAGTATTCTGTATATTTAGCTGCGTTATGGGTGGTCATTTCGCGCCACCCTGATAAAGTCCATTGATTAACAACATAATGCTGAAGGCTGAATCTTCCTTAGTAAGTGCTAAATGCAGATGACATGGAGCCGTTTGTGCGAGTCAGCGACCAAATATCAACAAATTTTCGTTTCTTAGCCGAGCATGACGCGCTTTTTGTGCAGTTGGCATCCGCTGCTGAAGGGGCTTTCTCCAGCGACCCTAACACTACCCTTATCAAACTCCGCCAGTTGGGCGAAGCGCTTGCTCAGCATCTGGCTGCGCTCTCCGGTATCGAATGTGACGAACAAACCAGCCAGTCGGAGCTTCTTTACCGCCTGAACCGTGAATTGCGTCTGGAGCCGCAGATAAAAGAGCTGTTCCATATTCTGCGTATCGAGGGCAACAAAGCCACTCACCAGTTCCGCACCCAACATAAAGAAGCGATGGACGGCCTGAAAGTGGCGCGGGCTTTGGCCATCTGGTTTCACCGCTCCTTTGGTAAAGCCGGTGCCAGTTTCAGCCCCGGCCCCTTTGTGCCGCTCGCCGACCCCAGCGCGCAATTGCGCCAGCTTCAGGGTGACATCGAAAAACTCCGCCACGACCTACAACACGCCAACATGGCGCTGGATAGCAGCCAGCAACTCAGCCAGCTGGTCGAGCAGGAGAAAGCCGAATATGAAGCGCTGGCCGTGGCCATGGATGAAGAGTCCCGCGCTTTAGCTGAACAAGCCCGCCAGCACGAGCAGGCCTTAAGCCAACAGCAACAGGCCTACGAGCAAAAGATCAAAGCACTGCAACAACAGCTTACTCAGCAGGGCGAACAAACCGTCAACCAGCAGCGCCAGCAAGTTGCCAAAAAGACCAAGGCGGCCACCGATACGCTGGTGCTGAGCGAAGAACTCACCCGTATCCTGATCGACCAGCAATTGCAGGAAGCTGGCTGGGAAGCAGATAGCCAGGAGATTACCTTCCGGAAAGGCGCACGCCCTGAAAAGGGTCACTGCCGCGCCATCGCCGAATGGCCCACCCACCATAACGGAGAGAAGGGCTGGGCGGATTACGTACTGTTCGTAGGGTTAACCCCGGTTGCGGTGGTGGAAGCCAAGAAAGAGAACACTAACGTCGCTGGTAAAATCAGCCAGGCCGAACGTTACAGCCAGGGCTTTAAGGTAGAGGCACCGTTAGTCGGCGCCTGGGAGCAGATAGGCCGCACCATCGCCTGGCCCGCTGACGAGAGCGGCCACTACCACGTGCCTTTTGTGTATTCCTGCAACGGTCGCCCTTATGTACCGCAGCTGGCGGAACAGTCTGGCACTTGGTTTCGGGATGTGCGCGAGCCCAGCAACCTGCGCCGGGCACTGCCGCAGTTCCACACCCCCGGCGGCCTGCTGGATTTGCTGGAACGGGACAAGGAAAGCGCCGAAAAACTGTTAAAGGAAGAACCCTTCGGCTACCTGAAACTGCGGGAATACCAACAGAACGCCATCATCGCCACCGAAAACGCCCTGGCACGTGGCGTGCGCACCGCGCTGCTGGCCATGGCCACCGGCACCGGTAAAACCCGCACCATCATCGGGTTGATGTACCGCTTTCTGAAAGTCGAACGCTTCAACCGCATCCTATTCCTGGTGGACCGCACCGCGCTAGGCCAGCAAGCCACCGATGCCTTCAACGAAGCGCCGTTAGAACAGAACCACACCCTCAGCAAGATCTACAACGTCGCTGAACTGGGCGACATGGCGGCCGAAGCGGAAACCCGCATTCAGGTGGCCACGGTGCAGGCCATGGTGAAACGCATCTTTATGAGCGACAACCCACCGCCCATCGACCAGTTCGACTGCATCATCATCGACGAAGCCCACCGGGGTTACACCCTGGACCAGGAAATGACCGAAGGCGAATTGGCCCTGCGGGACACCAGCCAGTACTTGTCCAGCTACCGCAGGGTATTGGATTACTTCGATGCGGTGAAAATCGGCCTGACCGCTACTCCGGCAAAACACACCAGCGAGATTTTCGGTAAGCCCGTCTATACCTACTCCTATCGGGAAGCCGTGGCCGATGACTGGCTGATCGACCACGAACCGCCAATCCGCTTTGAGACCCTGCTCACCCAAAACGGCATTACCTTCGAGAAGGGCAAACCGGTCGAAGTCATCAACACCCAGACCGGCGAAGTGGACACCACCGAGCTGGAAGACGAACTCAGTTTCGAGGTGGATGCCTTCAATCGCCGCGTGATCAACGAGAACTTCAACCGGGTGATCTGCGAACAGCTGGTACAGGAGCTGGACCCGTTCGGTGACGAGAAAACCATGATCTTCTGTGCCACTGACCTGCACGCGGATATGGTCAAGCGACTGCTGGATGATGCCTTCAAGGATCTCTACAACGGCCGCTACAACGAAGCCGCCGTGGCCAAGATCACCGGCCAGAGCGACAAGGTGGACCAGCTCATCCGCCGCTACAAGAACGAGCGCTACCCCAACATCGCCATCACCGTAGACCTGCTGACCACCGGCATCGACGTGCCGCGCATATGCAACCTGGTATTCATGCGCCGGATACGCTCACGCATTCTTTACGAACAGATGATCGGCCGCGCCACCCGCCGCTGCGACGAGATCGGCAAAACCGTGTTCCGCATCTACGACCCGGTAGACATCTATGCCGCGCTGCAAGATGTGAACACCATGAAGCCCCTGGTGAAAGACCCCAACATCACCCTGGAACAACTGGTAAGCGAACTCACCGACGACGAGCAGCTGGAAAAGGCCCTCAACAGCCCTGGCGAGTTACCGGACGAAAGCCAGGCCGACGTGGTGCTGAGCCAGCTCAGCCAGAAACTCATGCGGGTACTGCGCAAAGCTGACAACAAAGCCGAAAACCGCCCGGAACTGAAACAGAAGCTGGACGAACTGCACCAAAGCTGGGGCGTGGAACCCAAATCTCTGCACGCCCACCTGCGCGAGCTTGGCCCCCGGCAGGCCTCGGCATTTATCAAACAGCATAGCGGACTGCTGAACCAGCTAGCCGAGGTGAAATCCCTGGTGGGTAGTGACACCATGCCGCTGATTTCCGACCACGAAGACGAAATCCGCGAGCGATTTCAGAGCTATGGAGTGCATGATAGACCAGAAGACTACCTGGACAGCTTCAATGAGTTCATCAAACAGCAGCTCAACCAGTCTGCCGCCCTGGCCGTAGTGGTCAACAAACCCCGGGACCTTACCCGGGAACAGCTAAGGGAAGTAAAACTGCTGCTGGACAACCACGGTTACTCCGAAGCCCGCCTGCAAAGCGCCGTGCGCAACCAGACCAACAATGACATCGCCGCCAGCATCATCGGCTACATCCGCCGCGCCGCCCTGGGCGAGCCGCTGATTCCGTTCGAACAGCGGGTAGCGGAAGCCATGGACCGCATCTACACCGAGCACAACTGGACCCCGAACCAGCGCAAATGGCTGGAACGGCTGGCCAAGCAACTAGTGCACGAAGTGATCATCGACCGGGAGTTTGTGAACCACCGGTTTGCCGACGATGGCGGGGCCAGGCAGATGAATAAGGTGCTGGGAGAGCAGCTGGATACCGTGCTTGAGGAATTGAATGAGGCGATGTGGCCGGAGCGGAGTGCTTGAGAATGCCATGTTTATGGAATCGACATAGGTTTAACCTGTGTCGATTTTTCAGTATTTTTTCGACACAGATCATTGCGATGTTTACCGCATAAACATAGACTGCGCAAAACACACACCTTTGTCGAAATTTTTAAGGAATTTAAACATGGCCTGGCGACCGGATCAGCCTTACAACCAGTTACCGCCGCTTCCGCCTGCCAAAGAAGTGACCGAGACTCTGGGCATCCTCAAAGCCTGCATTCCCGCCCGGGCCGCTCTGGCTGAGCTTAAACAGGCAGGTGAACTGATTCCGAATCAATCACTGCTGATAAACCTTCTGCCACTGCTGGAAGCCAAAGACAGTTCCGAGATCGAGAACATCGTCACCACCACCGACAAACTGTTTCAGTTTTCGCAGGAAGATCAGGGGGCCGATCCGGCCACCAAAGAAGCGCTCCGATATCGCACAGCCCTTTATGAGGGCTTCGTCCATCTTCAGCGCAAACCACTGTGCGCGAGCACCGCTATAGAGGTGTGCAGCACGCTGAAAGGCGTGGATATGGATGTACGTAAGGTGCCCGGGACCATCATTGGCAATCAGGCAACCGGTGAAACCATCTACACCCCACCGGTTGGTGAAGCGGTTATTCGCAACCTGCTCACCAACTGGGAAAACTATCTGCATGCAGACGACGACACGGACCCACTGATCAAAATGGCCATCAGCCATTACCAGTTCGAAGCCATTCATCCGTTCCACGACGGCAATGGACGAACAGGCCGTATCGTCAATGTGCTTTACCTGATCGAACAGCGGCTACTCACCCTGCCCATACTCTACCTGAGCCGCTACATAGTTCAGCACAAAAACGATTACTACCGCCTACTGACCCAGGTTACCCGCACCGGTGAGTGGCAGGAGTGGATTATCTTTATGCTTAACGGCGTGGAGCAGGTATCGTCCTGGACCTGCGCCAAGATCGCCGCCATGAGAAAGCTCATTACTGAAACTGAAGACCATGTCAGACAAGCGCTGCCCAAGATCTACAGCCACGAACTGGTCCAGACCATTTTTGAGCAGCCCTATTGCCGCATCAGCAACCTGGTAGAAAAAGACATCGCCAAACGGCAGACAGCATCCAGTTACCTGAAACAGCTGGTCGAGATTGGCGTACTGCAGGAGAAAACAGCAGGCAACGAAAAGCTGTTCCTCAATCCGCGCCTGCTACGCCTGATGACCAGCGATAGCAACGAGCTTCAGCCTTACCACTGAATTCAGCAACCTTGAGAACACACATGACCAACAACGACATCGTCCAGAAACTCTGGAACCTCTGCGACGTGCTGCGAGACGACGGCATCAACTACTCGGACTACGTCACCGAGCTGGTGCTGCTGCTGTTTATCAAAATGGTGCATGAGAACACCGAAGCGGGCACCCTGAAAAAGCATCCGCTGCCGGAAGGTTGCCGCTGGACCGACCTGAACGGCAAATCCGGCATCAACCTGCTGAACGACTACAAACGCATCCTGCTCAGCCTGTCCACTGGTAAAGACGGCGACGGCACCCTGGTGCACGACGACCCGCTGATTAGCGCCATCTACGCCGATGCCCAGACCCGCCTGCGGGAGCCGCGCCATCTGGAGCAGATGATCAAAACGTTGGATCAGATCGACTGGTTCAGCGCCCAGCAGGATGGCCTGGGCGACCTGTATGAAGGCCTGCTGGAAAAGAACGCCAACGAAACCAAATCCGGCGCTGGCCAGTACTTCACGCCCCGCGCCCTGATCAACACCATGGTGAACTGCCTGAAGCCGCAGCCCGGCGAACGCATCCAGGACCCCTCAGCGGGCACGGCGGGCTTTCTGATAGCCGCCCATGAATACATCAAAAGCCAGACCGACGACCTGTACGACCTGACCGCCGAGCAGAAAGCCTTCCAGACCACCCAGGCTTGTGTGGGTATCGAACTGGTGCCCGGTACCCGCCGCCTAGCGCTGATGAACTGCCTGCTGCACGGCATGGAAGGGGATGCCGAAGGCGTGGTGCACCTGGGCAACGCCCTGGGCCAAACCGGCGCCGGGCTTGAAAAGGCCGACATCATCCTCGCCAACCCACCCTTTGGCACTAGCAAAGGCGGCGACGCCAGCATCACCCGGGACGACCTCACGTTTAAGACCAGCAACAAACAGCTGGCTTTTTTGCAGCACATCTACCGCAACCTCAAACCCGGTGGCCGTGCCGCCGTGGTACTGCCGGACAACGTACTGTTCGAAGCCGGCGTCGGCACCGACGTGCGCCGGGACCTGATGAACAAGTGCAACCTGCACACCATCCTGCGCCTGCCCACGGGCATCTTCTACGCCCAGGGCGTGAAAACCAACGTGCTGTTCTTTACCAAAGGCAGCGCGGCGGACAAGTACCAGGAAGAGAACTGCACCGAGAATGTCTGGGTCTACGACCTGCGCACCAACATGCCCAGCTTCGGTAAACGCACGCCGTTTGGCGAGCAGCACTTGAAGCCCTTCGAGGCAGTCTTTGGTGATAGCGCCAACGACCAAAGCGATCGACAAGAGGGAGAATGGAGCTTTCATTCCGACAAGATCGAACTGCCGGAAGCCACTAAAGCCACCGACGAAAACCAAGGAGTTGATGAGCGCATGATTCACAGCCGCTGGCGCAGCTTCAGCCGCCAGTGGATTGCCGAGCACAAGGGCGACTCGCTGGATATTTCCTGGCTAAAGGACAGTGACAGTGTGGATGCCGCCAATCTGCCGGAGCCGAGTGTGTTGGCGGGTGAGGCGATGGGGGAATTTGGGTGAGCTGGATGCGTTGATGCGGGAGTTGGGGGCTGAGGAAGAGGCTGATGGAGCGAAAGTGCTTTTGCGGGAAGTGATGGGCGGGGAAGAGTAATGTCAGAGCACAATATCCCCAATGGCTGGATACGAGCCAAAATCTCAGATATCTCAATCAAGGGCCTGCAGCGGAAACCAGCCGTCGATGAACGCTTCACCTATGTGGACATAGGCAGTATCGATAGGAGCCTAAAAAAGATTTCCGACCCTCAAGTGATTGCTGGTGGCAACGCACCCAGCAGGGCGAGGAAAGTTATTGAAAGCGGCAATGTTCTGGTTTCTCTTACTAGGCCAAACCTCAATGCTGTAGCCTTGGTCGACCAGAAATATCACAATCAAATCGCGTCGACTGGGTTTGAAGTCATAAAGCCCGTGCTGGTTGATAGTCGCTATATCTTCACGCTAGTCCGCTCAAAAGAGTTTGTCGATCAAATCAGCGGTGTCGTTCAGGGTGCACTTTACCCTGCGGCGAAGTCATCGGATGTTCAGAACTTTGAGTTCCCGTTACCCCCCCTCACCGAACAAAAAGTCATCGCTGACAAACTCGACACCCTGCTGGCCCAGGTGGAAAACACCAAAGCCCGCCTCGAACGCATCCCGCAAATTCTCAAACGCTTCCGTCAGTCCGCGCTGGCTGCGGCGGTGAGTGGGCGGTTGACGGAGGAGTGGCGTCGCATCCATTCGCCATTGGAGAATACAGGTCAGCTGCTTTCTCGTTGGGAAAAGACTCGTTACGAGAGGTTTGAGGAAGCACAAGACAAACTACTGCAAAGTGGAAAAATCAAAAAATTCAGGAAATTCAAAAAGCCATCCAATCCTGACCTTGATACAGCGCCACCACCAGATATTCCCGACAGCTGGAAGCTAGTGAGTGTTTCACAGCTTGCTGAATGCTTGGATCACATGAGGATTCCAGTAAAAAAAGATGATCGGGCAACAGCTAAAGGCCTGTACCCATACTTCGGTGCTAACGGGGAAGTCGATAAAGTCGATGAATACATTTTTGACGGAGATTTTGTCCTCGTCACGGAGGACGAAACCTTTTATGGTAGAGAAAAGCCCATTGCTTATCGTTACTCTGGAAAATGCTGGGTCAATAACCACGCGCACATCCTGCAAGCCCCTACAAGGTTGGCCAACGACTATCTATGCTATAGCTTGATGCATTACAACGTCATTCCTTGGCTTTCTGGAACAACAGGGCGCGCAAAGCTCACACAAGCGGCTTTGAACTCTTTACCAATCGGACTGCCTCCAGAAAATGAGCTCAATGAAATCGTCCACCGAGTAGACCAACTCTTCGCCCACGCCGACTGCATCGAACAACAGGTCAAGAACGCCCTGGCCCGCGTCAATAACCTCGCCCAGTCCATCCTGGCTAAAGCCTTCCGGGGCGAACTCACCGAGCAGTGGCGCAAGGACAACCCAGAGCTGATCAGTGGGGAAAACAGTGCGCAGGCGTTGATGGAGCGGATCAAGGTAGAGCGGGCGGCGATGAAGCCAGCGAAGAAAACCCGTCAAAAGAGAACCACCGCATGAGCAGTAGACACGCCTAAGGTTTGTAAGACAGACGAAGTAAGCATAAAAAAAGCCGCCACGCGTTAGCGTCGGCGGCAGGCTAATGCTTCTACTCTCTAGCGCTATTGTGCCTGCAACATAGGCGTCTCTGGCCGCCAGAAAACGTTTTGCCCAATCCGGCTAAAGCCCCACTGGCTTTTGCTACGAAACGCTCGCTGTTGGTTATCTGTCATGGCGCTTTGCCCATCCGCATCACGGATATAACGGGCCAGTGTCATGGCAGCTGGCTGGCCGTAGCGTGCACCCGGTGAGGCACATGTCCAAATATGACGTAAGGTCATCGCGATATCGAGCTCATGTTGATCTAAGTAGGCAAGACCGTATGCACAGGCTTCAAGGGTAAACGCATCGTGGCTACAGAGCTTCCACGCCGCGTTAGGCTTGCCTTTCGAGTCGTAGGTATACGTCTTACCAATATCGTGCAACAGCCCCGCTACAAAGCACGTTTCCTGCATCAGGCGCGGCATAGCTGGCTCATTTAAGCGCAGCATGGCAACAGCATTATTCGCGACGTTCAGCGAATGCTCTAGCAACCCACCTGCATAGGCGTGGTGGTAGGTCACGCTGGCGGGTGCATTCAGAAACGTCTCGATACGGTCCTTACGTTCCAATACCCGTGTTAAAAAACTGCGTAAGTGCTCCGATTGCAGAGACTGTACGGTCTTCACTAATTGATCGAACACCGCTGGTGCGGGAGCGTACACACGTGGTAGCGATTGTAGCGTGTCCAGTAAGTGGACTTCCTCACGGGTCGCCTTGCGGAACTCATCAAGTAGGAATTGGCCTGATAAGCACTTTACTCCTGATGCAGTAACAAAATCCAAATGGCCAATGCGCTCAGGTACGTGTGTCTTGGCCAAATTCAGCATTGCGATACGATCACCTTCGCAGTCGCTTAGCCGAAGTTTTAGAAAAGGCGTTTTTGCATTGTCGAACTCCACCACGCGCCCCGTAAGGCGATAAGTGCCCGTAAAAGTGCGAGACAGGTGTGCTGGAGCTTGTTGATTAGGCCGTTTCATGGCGGTGCTCCTTCTCGGGCTTGGTGGATGTGGTATTGCCTAATAAACGCTCGAAGGCTGAGCCGTCCATACGCGTGGCATTAGGCACATAGCGCGAATAGACCTTAAACAGCATCTCGGTTGAACTGTGGCCTAACATGCGCGCTACCCACTCTGGGTTCTCACCCGAGGCTAGAAACAGCGTTGCGGCCGTATGGCGCGTTTGGTACGGGCGGCGTTTGGTAAGCCCCAGTGACCGTAGTAGGGGATACCACACGCGTTTCGTCACGTTATTGTGATCAAGCGGCTGCCCCAGTTGATTGCAGAACACGTACTGGCTCATACGCCCAGTCGCGGCGTACTGCGTTTTTAAGGCGTCATACACCTGTCCAAACATGGGGATTTCACGCTGGGAGCCATCAGTCTTGGTGTATTCCGTTTCGCCATTTATCAATGTCTCGCGCACCAAGATTTCTCGTTTAGCGAAATCGACATTTTTCCACTTCAATCCATCTATCTCACCGGTACGCATACCGGTAAAAAAGCGCACCGTGTAGTAGTTGCGATAGTCGGGGCGCACGTTATCGATGATGCGGTGGACTTCATGGAGCGAGAAGGGCTCGATGTGCGTCTTCTGTAGCTTTAACGGTTTGATGTTTTTGTAAGGCGTCTCGAAATCGAATCGCTCGGCAGCTTCATCCAGCACCATGCGAAGAATGGTCATATGGCTGTTGATAGTCTTTGGCGATACGAGCCCCGTGCTGCCACGCCCTTTGCGCTTGGCCAGCTTGGCGCGAAACCCCATGATGTCGGCCTTGGTGATATCACCAATGGGCTTTTTACCGAATGCGGGCTTCAGCGAGCTATCCAAGATCGAGCGCACATTGCGCACGTGGGAAGCACGCCACTGGATCTTGCTCTCCTCAAACCACTGCTCAGCAAAGTCATTGAAAAGGGGTGTTTCTACCTGCTGCGATATGCTCTCAGTGGTTTGCGTAGCCACTGTAGAGTTGAGAGTAGCCTGCGTAGGCGCTAGTTTTTTTAAGTTTTTGCTGCCAGGAAAAAACTCGGCATAATCGAAGTCATCTAGCAGGATTTTGGCTTCTATCTTTGCAAGCAGTTGCTCTACTTTTTTTCGGTTGGCAGGTGTGTCTTTCAGCGCGGTTTGTTCACGCAGCCGCAAGCCTTGATAAAAAAAGTCTAGGTAGAGCTTACCCGTCTCTTTACGTTGGCGGACTTTACCCATGACTAAAGCCTCCGTTGGCCATCGGAATGGATAGGTTTTTATGGGTCGCCTTCAGCATTTCTTTTTCAACGGCTTCCCAAAGGAACAAAATTTTGCGGCGGCCAAATGGTTTGATGTAGTGGGTGCCCTCAATAAGAACGCTATCTTTTAATTGCTGGCGGATGGTGCGGCAGTCGTACTTAATGCGCTGAGCAAGCTCTTCGGTCGTTAGGTAGGTATATGATGCTTCCATCGAAAACCTCCATGAGGGGTGGTATTCTGCGTGACTAAAAGGCATTCCAAATATCAGAATGTCATCCTGAGTGACATTTTAGACAGCAAAAAGCCATTTGCAAGATTTTTTTGCCATTCTGGATGACAAAAAATGTTTTAAGGAGGTTTTTGATGGTTCGTTGTCATCTTGCGCGCTTGATGGGTGAGCACAAAATGAAGATCGTTGATGTGGCGCGTGAAACGGGTTTGAACCGCAATACCATCACGCTGCTTTACAAAGAAACAGCTCAGCGCATTGAGTTAGACGCGTTGGATAAGCTATGCAAGTTATTCAACTGCGGGGTAGGGGATTTGCTCGAATTTGATGACGACAGGGAGAGATAAGAAGCGCAAAGAGATGAGGCAGCGTGTTGCCTGAAGGTCGTAGGAAAAAATTGCTGAGGAAGAGAAAAAAGCCAATGTGTCACATATACGTCACAGATGTGTCACAGGAAGTTAGCTAACAAACAAACACAAAAAAGGCAGATCAGTAAGTAACTGATCTGCCTTTCAAAATATTGGTAGCGGGGACCGGATTTGAACCGATGACCTTCGGGTTATGAGCCCGACGAGCTACCAGACTGCTCCACCCCGCATCAACGTGTGGCGTATTCTACGCATTTTTAGCGTGAAGTCAACCCCCTGCATAAAACGCTTATATTGTTAGGCACGACCTTCATCGTGCTGCAACATTGGAAGAGTAAAGCTATGCTTCCAATAGGGATAACAAAAAGCTTACTGTCGGTATGTCGTCCAACTAACAATACGACGTGCTGTGAATGCTGAGGCGCTACGGCGCTTATTAAGAATGGCTTGCGACATCACCATAATGCTTAGCGTCCAAGCCGTTTGTCATATCAGGGAGGTAGTCAATGACCAATCAAGCCCCCGTCGCCTGGGTAACAGGTGGAACTGGTGGAATCGGAACGTCAATTTGCCATTCATTGGCGGATGCGGGTTATTTCGTAGTCGCGGGATATCACAATCCTGAGAAAGCCAAAACCTGGCTGGAAACCCAGCAAGCCGCTGGTTACGACAACATCGCGTTATCGGGTGTCGATCTTTCCGACCACAATGCCTGCCTAGAAGGTGCTCGCGAAATCCAAGAAAAATATGGGCCTATCAGCGTGTTAGTTAACTGTGCTGGCATCACTCGCGATGGCACCATGAAGAAGATGTCCTATGAGCAGTGGTATCAAGTGATCGATACCAACCTTAATAGCGTCTTCAACACGTGCCGCAGCGTTATTGAAATGATGCTGGAGCAGGGCTACGGTCGCATCATCAATATTTCTTCTATCAATGGCCGTAAAGGCCAATTTGGGCAAGTGAACTATGCGGCTGCCAAAGCAGGTATGCATGGGTTGACCATGTCGCTGGCGCAAGAAACGGCAACCAAAGGTATTACGGTGAATACCGTGTCGCCCGGCTACATTGCCACCGATATGATCATGAAAATTCCCGAGCCGGTGCGTGAAGCCATTCGTGAAACCATTCCAGTGAAGCGGTACGGTACCCCGGAGGAGATCGGTCGCTTGGTAACGTTCTTGGCAGATAAAGAGTCAGGCTTTATTACTGGCGCCAATATTGATATTAACGGCGGTCAGTTTATGGGCTAATCGCCCAACGCGATTAGCTGATTTATTCAATAACGGTAAAGTGTAAACGGGAGGCTATTCGCCTCCCGTTGCCATTGCTGGGGTGTGAGAAGTACTTGTGTAACGTACTTATATAAAGGGCTTAAGGGTGAGGTACTCGCGCTAGGCGACTAAAAAGATTGTCAAACTCTTCTGCTTCCTTGCGCCACAATTGGTTAGGCATGGGGCCAAGTGCCATGAGTGCTGCTAATATGCCGCTGATCTCATCTGGTCGACTACGCTCGTTATTGATCCCTTCATTTAGCCGTTCTACTTGAATCGCCAGGCGGAGAGGTTCATCACGCTGCTTGACGCTACCCAACGCTAGCAAAGACAAATGCACTCTCAGGCGAGCCAGCCCATCTTCTAGCTCAGCAAGCTTTTCGGCAGAGAGGGGAGTGGAAGTGGTTAGTCGCGCATGGTTGCGCTGCTGATGAGCCTCCATAAAAATAGCAGGCAGCTCCCCACTCAATACCTCTTTCGCATCAATTGCTTGTGGCTCTTCGCCTGCTAGCGCTTGTTGGTCTGCGGCGATATGCGCATTTACCAGCGGTAAGGCGCTGTGCCACTGCTGCACTGTATGCGCAATTTCCAGGCGGCTTAAGCGCTCACGCTTAGCTCTTACAATGCCGCTAAGGCGTTTCTGCATGCCGTCACTACGCCGATTACGCGGCAACGGCTCAAGCTGGCTAATGCTTTCGAGGTAGGACTCAAGGGTGGTGGACTCTTTGGCTTGCGTCGGCTGCCAGCTATCCATTTCGTCAATTAATATTTGCAGCTGATCGAGCTTCTGTTGTTGGCGAGTTGCCTGCTCATGCTTGTGAGCGTCACGCTGAGCAAAGAGCTGATCGCAGGTATGACGAAAGGCTTTCCATAGGGCTTGTTCTTCACCTTTTGGAGCACGACCCAGCGCGCGCCACTGCTGCTGTAGCTGCTTTGTGCTCGCTATGCGGGCGGCTAAGGGTGACTCGTGGTCATCCTGTAAGCTTTTCGCTTGTTCGATAAGCAGGCGCTTTTGACTAGCGATCTGCTCCGCTCGCTGGTCAATAAGCGCCTGAAGGCGATGACGGATAGCCCCAAAACGACGGCCAACGGTTTCTGATTGATCTCGAGGAACCGGAGAGTAGTGACGCCACTGGTGGCGGGCTTTATCACGGATCTCGCGCAATACATCGGGATCGGCATCCTCTGCTGGCTGATCAAGTAACGTTTCAAGTTGTTCGCAGAGTGCTTCACGGCCTTTAAGGTTGGCGTCACGCTCTTGATTAAGCTGTTCTCGCCAGGGAGCCAAACGCTCGTGGATGCGATCAGAAGCCGCGCGAAAGCGTGCCGACTGTTCGCGGTTGGCAGCGGCATCGCCGAGCGATTTCCACTCTTTTACCAACTGGCGATGATGGCGATCTAGAGCAACGTCTGCCATGTGTTGATCGTCAGCCAGCGCTTCGATGCTAGCGCAGAGTTGCTCGCGTTTAGGGCCGGCCACAAAACCGCGCCAATCGCGTAGTTCTGCTAACCGTGCGCCTAACTGTTTCACGCGTGCTTTTAGCGGCTTGGCTTCTTCCCCTATCAGTTCGTCGATGGAGGGCTTGAGGCGTTGATAGAGGCGGCTGGCACTTTTAAAGGCACCACGCTCTAACAAGTGTTCAAAGTTATCCACGTCGGCGCTAAGCGCGTTAAGTGACGCGGTAGGGGTGGGTTTGGTAGAAACGTCAGCATCTTTTAACGCTTGTGCATGCTTGAGTAGCTCGGGAGGCGTTATGTGCTTAGGCCAAGCGCACTGCTTAACGTACTTGGCAATGGCCACGTTATCTTGGTTGGCAATGGCCGTTTCTATATCTGCGCTGATGGCTTGCCAGCGCTGCCATGCTTCCATGCATACTTCATAGCGTTTCAGTGCTTGGCTATAGCGTTGTTGAACGTTCTCACCAGGCGGGTGCTGATCTGACAGAGATTGCCAGCGCTGGCCGAGTAGTTGGCGTTGGGCCCGTAGGCTATCGATATCCTGAACTGTTAGCTGCTCTGCATGTGCCAGGCCCTCTAACGTTTCTTCAAGGCCTTCAAGCAGTTGATCGCGAGTTCGTTCAATCTCTTCGCGATGAGCAATGCTCTGCTGACGCGCTTGTTCTTGCGTTTCATGATGATGCAGTGTTTTTCGGCAGCTAAGCGCTGCCTGATGAAAACGCTGCTCTTGCGTCACGCTGGGCGGGTGGGAAAGGCTTTGCCACTCACGCTCCAAATGACGGAAACGACCACCATACAGCGGCTCCCAGGGAGCCCCGGCGTGCTGTTCTAACTGTTTAAGCAGATGCTCACGCTGGGCTTGCTGATCCGCTAGCCACTCAGCATCATTGCGCAGTTGGGTGAGCTTTTCTCGCGCCAGACGAATGACCTGGCGGTCACGACGCGCTTCTTTTAATAGTTTTTTGAGGCTCTCTTCACTTTCAATTCGTTGAGCCGCTTGATGACGCACCGCTGCCACGCCGTTATGGCAGGCTTGGTGGACGAGGTCGCTTTCAACGGTTAATTGCTCTAATGCAGTGAGCCTCAGGTTAAGATTATCTCCCTGAAGTGCAATGGCGTTGAGCAACCGAGGCTCCGATAGCTCTGACACGATAGCCTGCCGCTTTTGCAGGTCGGTATGGCCCTGTGAGCCACATAAGCGCTGGCAAGCTGCGTTAAACCAAGCCTCGTCTTGACGATGCTCTGGAAGCGCATTGACAAGCTCCGCTAAGTCATCAAGGGCCAGTAGAGCAGCAAGCTGGATGTTACTCTCGTTATCCTGTGCTAATTGCTTTAGCGCTTGTTGCTGTTCTGGTTGTTGAGGGTCAAGCTGGTCGAGTGCCTTGAGACGCACCTCGGGATCAGGGTGCTGCCACCGAGGAGCGAACAGGCGTCTTAACAGTCCGTGCATGGATCATCCTGCAGATGAGGTGCGTAGCGTGAAAAAAAAATCAACTACCGATGACAGATAGTTGCAGTCATCGGCGCTGTCGCTTAGCTTTGCTGTAGGCGCTGTGATGATTAATACTTCTTCACAACACCCAGCGCGAGATTGCGCTACCTTTATCTTACCTGAACATGACATGGAGTTCGGCCATGAGCCTCAACGCCAACAGTGCCGACATTGCCTTCACCTTTAAAGGTGGCATGCTGCCAATGACCGTCATGGAATTGAGCAGTGCTGACCCGGAACACATACGAAGTCAGCTAGCTGGCAAGTTGTCGCAATCCCCCGCGTTCTTTCAGCATACACCGGTTGTGCTGAGCGTGGAAAAACTCGATGAACCTCACTTGGCGCTTGAGCGCATTTGCGCGGTATGTCGCGATCATAAATTACTACCGGTAGCCGTACGTGGCGGAGCTGAGCCAGTACGTCAATCCGCCTGGGCATTAGGGCTAGGCTGGTTTGCCCCTGTTGAAGAAGGGCGGTCTAGGCTATTAGAGAGCGTTGATACTACTGCTACCTCTGATGACGCCATAGACGAGGTGGAAGCTGCCGACCAGGAAGTGGTTGCGGTAGCAACGCGCTTATTTCGCGGTACGGTGCGCTCTGGCCAGCAGGTAAGCGCATCAGAAGGCGATCTAGTGGTGATTGGGGCAGTAAATGCGGGCGCTGAAGTCCTGGCGGCTGGTAGTATCCACGTCTACGGAGCGCTTCGCGGACGTGCCTTGGCGGGTATTCATGGCAATACCCAGGCGGGTATTTACTGTCGAGAATTAGAAGCAGAGCTTCTTTCTGTGGCAGGCAATTACAAACGGTTAGAAGATATTGATTCACAGTTGCTTGGCCGTGCCACAGAGGTGCATTTCGCTAAAGAGCAGCTGGAAATTAAGCCGCTGGGTTAATTCAAACGCATGAGCGTGTGTTGGTGCTTAATGCCTAGCGACGTCGCAAGCGCTATACGTTACAGTATGTCATGTTGTTGACATTGATGTTCCCGTTATGCGCAGTGCGACCCTTTAAACGCGCTCGCGATGAACGACTTCAAGAAGGAAGTAACTCTTGGCCAAAATTATTGTAGTGACCTCCGGTAAAGGGGGGGTTGGTAAGACCACTAGCGCTGCCGCTATTTCAACAGGGCTTGCCCTGCGCGGTAAAAAAACAGTCGTCATTGATTTCGATGTTGGTCTACGTAACCTCGACCTGATCATGGGCTGTGAGCGCCGCGTTGTTTATGACTTGGTAAACGTTATCCAAGGGGAAGCAGGGCTTAACCAAGCGCTGATTCGCGATAAACGCGTTGAAAACTTATTTATTCTTCCAGCCTCTCAAACGCGTGATAAAGATGCACTAACGCAGGAAGGCGTAGAGCGAATCCTTGAGCAGCTCAAACAAGATTTTGATTTTATCTTGTGTGACTCCCCCGCAGGAATCGAGAGAGGGGCTCAACTCGCTATGTACTTCGCTGACGAAGCGATTGTTGTCACGAATCCTGAAGTTTCCTCAGTGCGTGACTCTGACCGCATTTTGGGATTGCTTGGTTCCAAGACGCGGCGCGCTGAACAAAGCTTAGACCCTGTTAAAGAGCATCTGCTGATTACGCGCTATAACCCTTCTCGCGTAACGTCTGGGGACATGCTGACCCTTGATGATATTCGTGAAATTTTGTCTATCGATCTGCTTGGCTTAATCCCTGAGTCCGAAGCGGTATTACGTGCATCGAACCAGGGTGTTCCCGTTACTCACGATGCGGCGAGCGATGCAGGTCAGGCGTATTCAGATACTGTATCGCGCCTATTAGGTGAAGATATGCCTCTGCGCTTTCATGAAGTACAGCGTAAGGGATTGTTGAACCGTATGTTCGGGGGTGGTCGGCGATGAAATTGCTGGAGTTCTTGAAGCGTGAGCGCAAGAAATCCGCCTCGGTGGCTAAGGAGCGTTTGCAAATTATCGTGGCGCATCAGCGCGGCCAGCGCGGTCAGCCAGATTATATGCCGCTGCTCGAGCGCGAGCTGTTGGAAGTCATTCGTCGTTATGTACAGGTCGATGATGATGCCATTCAAATTTCGCTTGATAGCGAAGACAATTGCTCAGTGTTGGAGCTCAACGTTACGCTGCCGAAAGGTTGACGTTTCCATATGGAAGCAGCATAGCCAGTCGTTAAGCATGGCTATTCGCTAAGAGGGGCGGCGAGAGGCGTTGCGGTTATGCTAGGCTTGGGCTTTTGTACCCGCTTCGGCAAGTGGCTCGTTGGCTTGTGGGCGGGAAGCTACGCTCAAGGAGATTTCATCAATGGCGCCACCTAATGCTGCCCCTGCCAGTTTTCTCTGGCATGACTATGAGACATTTGGTGCTGATCCGCGTCGCGATCGGCCAGCTCAGTTTGCCGCATTACGCACTGACGCCGAGCTTAATGAAATCGGTGAGCCGATAGAGCTCTACTGCAAACCTGCTGATGACTACCTGCCTCACCCTGCGGCTTGCCTAATTACCGGTATTACACCGCAAAAAGCGCAGCGGAAAGGCTTGCCTGAGGGGGAGTTTGCCCGCCAAGTCCAAGGCTTTATGAGTGAGCCAGGCACTTGCGTGGTGGGCTATAACAGCCTTCGCTTTGATGATGAAATCTCCCGCCACTTGTTTTATCGCAACCTGCTTGACCCTTATTCCCGCGAATGGCAAAACGGCAATTCCCGTTGGGACTTGATTGATGTGGTGCGCGCGTTTTACGCCTTGCGCCCCGACGGCATTGAGTGGCCGCAGCGAGAAGATGGTGCGCCTAGCTTCAAACTTGAACACTTAACGGCGGCCAATGGCATTGCCCATGAAGGTGCTCATGACGCGGTAGCTGATGTACGTGCCACCATTGCGCTGGCACGGTTGTTAAAAGCCCAAAACCCAAAATTATTCGACTATTTACTGGGCATGCGTGGCAAGCGTGCAGTGGCCAAGCAGTTAGACTTGCCCAGCGCTAAACCGCTTTTGCATATCTCTCGTCGTTATCCTGCCAGCCGTGGCTGTAGTGCATTGGTCATGCCACTGGCCGAGCATCCGACGAACCCTAATGGCGTTATTGTTTACGATTTAAGCGTTGATCCTAGTGATTTGCTGACCATGAGTGCCGAGCAAATCAGAGAGCGTGTGTTCGTCAGCCAGCAGGATCTTTCCGAGGGGGAAGTGCGTATACCGCTGAAAGTGATCCACATTAATCGCTGTCCAGTCATCTTTCCAGCGACGGTGTTAAAGGATGTGGATGGCCCCCACAAAGGCGAATATGGCGCGATCATTGAGCGGTTAACGATTGATATTGATGCCTGTCGCGGCCATTGGAAAACGCTGCGAGAGGCCAGCGGCGTGGCGCAAAAAGTAGCTGAGGTATTTAACGCAGCCTACGAAGATGTGCCTCAAGACCCTGACTTAATGCTCTATTCCGGCAGCTTTTTCTCTGCGGCTGATCGCCAGCAAATGGAGCGAGCACTGGCAATGGATCCCTGGGACTTAGTCGGTCAGCGCTTTGCCTTTCAAGATCCTCGTCTGGAGGAAATGTTGTTTCGCTACCGCGCGCGTAGTTATCCAGACACGCTGGAGGGCGAAGAGCGCGAGCAGTGGGATGCGTTTCGCTGGATGCGTATCAATGATCCGGCCTTGTCGGGTTTTACGCTGAAAGCCTTTGCGCGAGAGATAGAGCTTTATAACCAGCAGACCCTATCGGATCGCGAGCGCCAAGTGTTAGAGGAGTTGGTGATGTACGTTGAGTCAATGATGCCAGCTCAGGCGTTTGATGCCTGAGCTGGTGAGTTTAGCTAAAACGTTAAGCTAATTCGTTTCGCTAATTAGCATTCAGCGTGCGTCGGTAAACGGCACGCGTGCTGCTCGGTAGGGGGCGATATCACTGGGTGAGTCGCCAGGGTTGTAGCGAATATCTAACTGGTGTGATTGAAGCGTCGGCCACAGTGCCTGCAGTTCTTGTACGCTAACATCCAGCGCTAGTTTGGCGAGTTGTTCACGGCGGTCAAAGTGCACGTCCTCCAGTGCTGTGGCTTGCCAGTAGCGGTTTGCCATGCCCTGTAGGCTCGTGTCTCGCTGGGTCAAGCGAGAATGAACGGCCTGACGATGCGGTGCTAACGCTTCCTCGGTTAACGTATTCAGGCGCTCGCCCGCTGCCGCCATAAAGGCGTCCATGCGCTCGGCGATCATGCTGCTCTCAACATCCGGCGACTGAACTACCAAGGCAATCCCCGGCGCCTCTAACAGCGGGGAATAGCCCGCATTAACAATATAGCCAAGCTGCTCCTCGGTACGTAGTTGCTGATAAAAGGGCGTATCCAGCCATTGCGCCAATACGCTGAGGCGCGCCTGCTCTTCAGTGGACGTGTCGCGACCCTGTAAATAACGCAGCACAAGGGACTCTTCGCGGGTGCTGTGTGGATGAAGCACCTCAGGCTGATTGCTCACCTGTAGTGCTTCAAGCGCAGGGATATCCTCACGAGTGAGACGTGGTGATAACGCGCCGCGTATTACATTGGCCTGCTCACGAGCCAGCTCTTTATCCAAATTGCCAACGGCCATTGCATCGATGTAAAGCGCGTCTAAAAACCGTTTGCGGAAGTTTTCTAAGTGGTGGCGCTCTAACCGCTGACTGGCATCAAGTAATTCAGTCGCTGACCATTGGGGGGTCAGTAGTGCTTCGCCCAGTGCCCGGCCTGCCTGGCCATAGAGCGATGCTTGGGGAGCATTGCGCCACTCGCGCTGGAGTTGATAGCGCACACGCTCAAAAGCGCTGGGAGAAATGTCGGCATGCTTAAGCTGCTTAATCGCCTGCTCTATCAGTGGCGTTTGTCCATCGCGCCAGCCTGAAAATGACAGCGTCATACCACGTCCGTGAGCGTAAGCGCTGAACGATTGACCAGCCAGCCAGGCTGGATATAACGACTCGTTTAGGCTGTCATTTAGCCAACTCGCTAAGAGACGTGTGAGTACCGCTTCTTCAGCTGAATAGCTGGCGCTGGGGTGCTGGAGGCTTACCCGCCACTCAACGCTTGGCGTATTGAAGCGGCTATCTTGCATGTGCCATGCGGTAAACGAAGGCGCATCAATCAACACTTCAGGGCGCTCATCTTGTCCCGTCTTGAGAGTAAGGTCATTGGCGATAAAGGGGTTGGGTTCCGGTAACGCTAGGCCTCCTAGCGCCTGCCCTGGCTGAGTTGGTGGTTGCTCTTTCCATTGGGTGTTGAACCAAGGCGAGACGGTATCGCTTTCTACGTCTGGCGCAGAGTAGAAACGCAGCATGTTGTCTGGGGTCAGTGCATCGAGATACAGCTGCTGACGCTCACTATCCATGCCATCCATCCGGTAAGGCGCATACTGCACATCATCCACCGGATAACGAGAAAGGCTCATGGCTAAGCGGGTGGCTTCCTGCTGTGGTGCGCCATGCTGCTGAAAACGGAACGCTTGTTCATTCAGGTTTTTTTGTTCCTCGTAGCGCCACTCGGCTAATCCTTCCTCGCGTATCTGCTCAATGGCAGCAAATAGTGTGGCCTCAATATCGTCCAGTCGCTGTGCCCCGGCTGGCGTTAAGCTAATCGAGATCGCAAAGAGCGCCTCATTGCCGTCACCTCGTCCCACGCCCGCCGAAAGTGCATCTGCAAGGCCCGCTTTGCGTAGCGCTGCCAGTAAGCTGCCGTCGCCTTCATCGCCCAGTAGGTGAGAAATTAGCTGAGTCGGCTTGGTACGGTATTCATCGGTAGGATCGGGAATCGGAAAATAGAAGCGTAGTTGGCGGCGATCCTGTAGCGACTGGCGCTCAATGTAGCGGGGCAGCGTGTCTGAATCGACCAGCGGCGTGTCAATGGTGGGGACGCTTAGGTCATTGTCGGGAAGACTTGCAAAGCGTTCGACAACTAATGCCTCAAGAGTATCGAGTGGCTGGGGGGCAACAATGGCCAAATTCATGACGTTGGCATCGTAGTAGCGATGATAAAAATCAATCACTCGCTCGCGGAGAGTGGCTTCACCCTCGGCTGGGTTGGCAAGGGTGTCACGGCTGCCTACTGCAAAGCCCGTCGTGGGATTGCTAGGATTTAGTAGCTGATTCAATACATCGTTTTCACGGCGGGATTCATCACGAATGCGTGCCATGTACTCAGAGTGGACAATATTCCGCTCGCTTTCTAAATGGTCGGCGTTAAATAGCGGCGAAAGGAAAAACTCGCTAAAGCGGTCCAGTGCGCCTGGCAAGGCCGAAGGCTCAACATCAAAAAAATAGTTGGTGTCTTGTTGGGCAGTAAACGCATTGTGGGAGCCCGCATTATCAGAAATGTAGCGCTGATAGGCATCAGACTGAGGGTACGGTTCAGTGCCTAAAAACAGCATATGCTCTAAAAAGTGGGCTAGCCCCTGCAGGTCGTCAGGGTCTTGAGCGCTGCCTACGCGAACGTTCATGGAGGCGGCGGCTTTATCGGCCTCTGGGTCACTAACAAGCAGCGCTTGAAGGCCATTTTCCAGCGTCAGTACGCGGTAATCGCGTTCGTCAAATGGGCTGACAATAGGCGTGATGGCGTCCTTCACTGGGGTGTCTTGAGCGAAGGCGAAAAAAGGCGTGCACCAAGCGACGCCAATCACGACGCCGATGACGGCCTGCCGTACAGCGTCACGGTTAGGCAGAGGTTCATGAGATCGTAACATTACGGTTCCTATGGCACAGCCCAGCGCAGCATCGGCCCTACCGGGTGGGCGCAGGATGATGACTGATAGGCAGGATTATTAACATGTTTTGATACCGGAAAAGCGCCCAACAGTTCCAATGGCGCAGGCATTAATAGCGCATTGAGTGCTTCAAGGTCGGTCGTCGGGTCCAGCCAGCGCGTTAACGCTTCTGGAGGGATAACGACAGGTAATCGGTCAGTCAGTGAAGAAAGGCAGGCGTTGGCAGGTACGCTGATTAGCGCCGTCGAGTCAGTAAATGCGGTGAGCGTTGTGTGGTAACGGCACCATAAAGCAC
The DNA here is from genome assembly GCF_014897805.1 of Halomonas sp. 3F2F. Taxonomy (NCBI): domain Bacteria; kingdom Pseudomonadati; phylum Pseudomonadota; class Gammaproteobacteria; order Oceanospirillales; family Halomonadaceae; genus Halomonas; species Halomonas sp. 3F2F. The sequence continues at coordinate 22,308 of NZ_JABUZE010000004.1, read as the reverse complement.
CCAGTAACAGTGGCCCTCGGTTAACGTGGGTCACTAAATAGGGTTGCTTGCTGTGTGCTTGTATCTTCCAGATATAAAATCCGCTGACTGGAATGACACAGCGGCGGGCGCTAAACGCCTCGTTAAACATGGCGCGTTGGTTAAGCGTTTCTGCTCTAGCGCAATGGGGCGCGTGGTCGAGTACTTTCAGCCAAGGAGGCGTTAGCCCCCAAAATAATGGCTGAAGTCGCAAACGTCCCTGCTCAAGTCGTATTGCTGATACAGGCTGTCGGGGCGCTAAGTTAGGCGATTCGATAAGTGGTTCAGTATCAGTCAGCGAGGGCACAAGGCGTGATAGCGTGAGGCGCTGCACGTGAAGGCGTCCCGTCATGCCTGTCTCCTTATGCGAAATGGGGCTCGTGAGAGTGCAAAATGGCGGGGTAACGCAACAATAGGTTAAATGTCGTGTTTTAGTGTCGAAAACAGTGTTCGATGTAAGGTATCCTAGCGTATCCCTTGCTCACGCTAAAGCGCGATGAGGCATTCTTCCTGTTTGCCGTTGACCTTAAGAGATCGCCATGGCCCGTCCTAGACAGCATGCGCCCGATGCCCTCCACGCGCAGGTCATGCACGCTTGTGATGAGTGGTTGGCTAAGCAGCCAGTCCATGGTTTGTCACTGCGTGCCCTGGCCAGAGAAGTGGGCTGCGCGCCAAGTACGCTGCTTAAATTATATGGCAGCTTTAATAACTTATTGCAGCACGTCAACGTTGAAACGTTGGCACGCTTACAGCATACCATTACTAGCCTGGCAGAAGATGATCCTGAGCCATGGCTGCGCTCGCTAGCGCTCGCTTATTGGCGCTTCGCTGAGCAAGGCTGCTACCGCTGGCAACTGCTATTTGATTATCCACTGGCCCAAGAAGGCGAGCTGGATCAGCGCCAGAGCGATCTTATTGAAGCGCTGTTCACGCAGGTGGAAACCTCGTTGAAACGGTATCAGCCAGCATTGGATGATCTTGAAGCGCGACGCCTTGGGCGCACCCTCTGGGGGAGCGTGCACGGCTTGGTGCAGCTTGGATTAAACGAGCGCTTAGGCTATTGGCAAGGTCAGCAGTTGAAGGTGGATGAGCTGCTGGATCAGCTAATGAGCACGGTGCTGGCTGGCCTGCGCCACCGGGAGGCGGCGACGTGACGTGGTGGTTGAAAATGGTGCGTTGCGCGTTGCGTCGCGCCATTTATGTTGTTATGCGTGTGTGTTATCGGTTCTCTGTACATGGCCAAGAGAACGTACCTAAGCGCGGCGCTGCCCTGGTAGTCTGTAACCACGTCAGCTTTATGGATGCGTTGGTGTTAGGCGGCGGTAGCCCCAGGCCGCTGCGGTTTGTGATGGATCAGCCCATCTTTGAATCTCGCTGGCTAAAGTGGTGGTTCCAGCTTGTGGGCGCGATTCCGATTGAATCAGAGCGGCATAGCCCTGGTGCATTGCGTCGAACGCTGGATGAGGTGAGCCACGCGCTTCGCGAAGGTGATGTCGTAATGGTGTTTCCTGAAGGGCGTATCACCCCAGATGGCGATATCCACGCCTTTAGGCGCGGGCTCGAAACCATTCTTGCACGCGATAATGTGCCCGTCATTCCGGCTGGCTTGGCGGGGTTGTGGGGGTCTTGGACATCACACTACGGTGGTAAGGCACTTAAAAAATGGCCGTCACGTTTTCGTGCGCCGGTCAGTTTACACTTCGGGCCGCCGGTATTGGTTCATGAGGTAGAGGATATTGCCTTGCGCCGCTATTTAGAGGCTCGTGTGAGGGCGCTGAAGGCAGCGGGTGATAGCGAAATCACCCACCGCCAAATTGGTTAGACGGTCAGTCGCTACGTTCGGCGTGCAAGGCGCAGCTTTTGCCAGCAGCGTGCTGAAGTGATCAGGTTGTCACGGATTTCTAAAATTTCCATCCGCGTATTACCAATCTGCAAGCAGGCAGGCCCTTCCGGAAACGCTTCCAGGTGCTCAAGAATTAAGCCATTCAGGGTTTTGGGGCCGTCAGTGGGCAGTTGCCAGCCAAGCATTTTGTTAATTTCACGAATATTGGCAGTGCCCTCAATGACATGGCTACCATCATCTTGCTGATGAATTTCATCATCTTCTGAGACATCGGTGGTGAACTCCCCGACAATCTCCTCAAGAATATCTTCTAAGGTTACCAAGCCTTCCACGTCGCCATACTCATCCACCACAATACCAATACGCCGCTTCTGCTTTTGGAAGTTCAGTAGCTGTGTATGTAACGGTGTGGATTCGGGAATGAAATACGGCTCCCGTGCTTCTTGAACAATCGCTGCTTTGGTGACTTCGCTACGCGATAAAAAGCGCGCTGCATTGCGTAGATGTAGCATGCCAATAATATTGTTGATATCGCCTTTATAGACCGGTAAACGGGTATGTTGGCTGGTGCGGATCTGGGTCAGAATATCTTCCAGCGTGTCGTCAAGATCAATGCCAAGAACTTCGTGCCGGGGCACCATGATGTCGTTAACTGTGACATTCTCAAGATCAAGGATCGACAGCAGCATAGCGCGGTGTCGGTAGGGAATTAGCGTGCCTGCTTCGTGAACGACAGTGCGCAGTTCATCGCGGGTTAAACTGTCGCCGCCGTTCTCAACACTTTTAACGCCCATTAGGCGTAATAGGCCATTTGAGATGACGTTGACTAGCCATACCAGTGGGTAAAGTAGTTTGAGCAGTGGCTCCAGGCCCAGGGAGGTAGGGTAAGCGATCCGCTCAGGCTTGATGGCCGCGTAGGTTTTCGGTGTGACTTCGGCAAAAATCAGGATGGTAATCGTCAGTAGCGCCGTTGAAATAGCGGGGCCGGAGACGTCGCCAAAGAAGTGAATGGCAATGATGGTCGCAATTGAGGCGGCTAAGTTATTGACGAAGTTATTGCCAATTAAAATAACGCCAATTAGTCGATCGGGACGCGTTAATAACCGCATGACACGCTTTGCGCGGCGATCACCGCTGTTAGCTTGATGGCTTAGTCGATAGCGGTTTATCGACATCATGCCTGTTTCAGAGCTGGAGAAAAAGGCAGACAGCAATATCAAAATGGCTAGCAGGCCGAACAGTAACCCCAGGGGGAAGTCGTCGCTCAAGTCGAAAGTTCCTTTATGGCGTATTAGGCTCGATTTTTAGAAGTATGGAAGTGGCCTGTCAAGGCCACTGTTATCAACGCCAAATTAAATCAGTGCTGATAATGCGGTGAGTATATGTTTAGCGATGGAGCAAGATTTCCAGGACAAACTTGCTGCCAAAGTAAGCTAGCAGTAGCAGTATGCACCCGCCAAGCGTCCAGCGCACAGCGCGCATGCCACGCCAGCCAAAACGATAGCGACCCACTAAAAGTGTGGTGAAAATAATCCACGCTCCCAGCGAAAGTACTGTTTTATGCACCAAATGCTGCGCGAACATATTGTCGAGAAAGATTAGTCCGCTGATGATCGAAAGTGTCAGCAATATAATGCCTGACCATACCAGTTCAAACAGCACTCTTTCCATGGTGGTGAGCGGTGGTAGCGATTGCACAATGCCACGAATATGGTGATGGCGCAGTGCTTGGTTCTGCAGGCCGACCAGCACCGCTTGAATCGCCGCAATTGCCAAGACGGCAAACGCCAGCGCAGAGCTGACGGCATGCAGTAAAATGCCGGGCGTTAAGCCGCTTTGGCTCCCCTGGCTCGGTAACCAAGTGGCAAAAATAAGCGCGATACCTGCGAGAGGGAATAGCACGATGCCAGCGTTGAGCACCGGCTTAAACAGGCTGGCGACGAGTACAACGTTGACGGCCACGGCCATCAGAAGCGTTGCGCTGGTTGTGAAACCAGGCAGTAGCCCTGGGGCTGAGCTAACAAGCTCCACGACCACTGGGATATGCAGTAAAAGCCCAAGCGCACCAAGTAGACGCACCATGCCCTGGCGTGGTGGCACGCGACGAAATAAGGTCATGCCCTGCCAAATGGCAGCGGCGACATAGAGTATAAAAGCGATCGTGGCGAAAGGGAGCGCCTGCATGATGCTATCCGTGCGCCTTGCAGCGCGTTGTTGAATCCAGTGTCATTGAATCAACGCTGTGAAAGTCAGCGGTGCTAAATCGTTCAAGCTAGAACAGTCTGCCTACTATAACCAATCATAGCGGCGTCGCACAGCCATCGATAACCAATGTTGACGACCATGGAGACTCGCGCGGCGAGCGCGTATAATCGATCCTACATTCGTCCGGTGTGACCGCCCGGCGACAACGACGGAGGCAGAGGCCCCATGTTTCAGAATCTGAGTGAGCGTCTTTCCCAGACGTTGAAGTCGATCAAAGGCCAAGCGCGGCTAACTGACGACAATATCAAAGACACCCTGCGCGAAGTGCGTAAAGCACTGTTAGAGGCAGATGTCGCCTTGCCGGTGGTGAAGGCATTTATTGAGCGTGTTCGTGAACGTGCTGTTGGCCAGGAAGTCTCAAAGAGCCTCTCGCCAGGCCAGCAATTCGTTAAAATCGTCCAGCAAGAGCTGGAAGCGATCATGGGCGAAGCCAATGAAGGCTTATCCCTAAAAGGCTCACCTGCGGTCGTATTGATGGCAGGCTTGCAAGGGGCGGGTAAAACCACCTCTGTTGCTAAACTGGCGCGTTACCTGCGTGAACGCGAAAAGAAAAAAGTGCTGGTGGTCTCCGCCGACGTTTATCGTCCAGCGGCGATTGATCAGCTAGAGACGCTGGCAAAAGAAGTTCAGGTTGATTTCTTTGCGTCTCGTTCCGATCAGAAGCCAGTGGATATTGCCACGGCGGCGATCAAACACGCCAAAATTCAGTTCCATGATGTCGTATTAGTCGATACCGCCGGGCGGCTGGCCATCGATGAAGCGATGATGGCCGAAATCCAGGCGCTGCATAAAGCAATTTCACCGGAAGAAACGCTGTTTGTGGTCGACGCCATGACCGGCCAGGATGCGGTGAATACGGCGAAAGCATTTCACGATGCACTGCCGCTGACCGGGGTGATTCTCACCAAGGCTGATGGTGATGCCCGTGGCGGTGCAGCACTTTCGGTACGCCATATCACTGGTAAGCCCATCAAGTTCATGGGGGTTGGTGAGAAAGTAGACGCCCTAGAGCCTTTCCATCCGGATCGTGTGGCATCACGGATTCTGGGTATGGGCGACATGCTGTCGCTGATCGAAGAAGCCGAGCGCACGGTAGATAAGGACAAAGCCGCCAAGCTGGCCAGCAAGGTCAAGAAGGGTGACGGTTTTGATCTGGAAGATTTCCGCGATCAGTTACAGCAGCTCAAAAAAATGGGCGGCATGGGTGGCCTGCTTGGCAAGCTGCCTGGCATGGGGCAAATGGCTGATATGGCACAAGGCCCTGGTCCGGAAAAAGAGCTTGGCAAGCTGGAGGCATTGATTAACTCAATGACCCCCAAAGAGCGCCGCAAGCCCGATATCATCAATGGTTCGCGCAAACGCCGTATTGCAGCGGGTGCTGGCCTGCAAGTACCTGACCTGAATCGCCTGCTAAAACAGCATAAGCAGATGCAGAAAATGATGAAAAAAGCAGGCAAAAAAGGCGGGATGCAGAAAATGATGCGCGGCATGTCGGGCATGATGGGCGGCGGCGGGCCGGGTGGTCCTGGCGGCGCGGGCGGCATGGGCGGTATGGGTGGCCCCGGCGGTCTTCCCTGGCGTTAAGCCATTGTTAGTAACGTTGTAACGTGCTTGGCAAGGTTGACGGCTTAAGAGTTTTCTGGCTGTCAGGCTTTCCAAGCAGAGCGCATTTGCGTAGAATGCGGCCTCTTCATGCGTGGGTGTTGGCAAAAATGCGCGAGCATCGCCTTACCATCTGCCAGTGAAGAACCTGATGGTACGCAGCAAATCACTGATTTTAGTCTGCAGTGCCGAGAAAATAGTATGACGAGTGTTCTGTTAGCGATCTGCGCTATTGCACACTCTCGTAACCTCAACCGAAGGATAGTTATCGTATGGTTACCATTCGTTTGGCACGTGGTGGCGCCAAAAAGCGTCCCTTTTATCACCTGACTGTTACTGATTCACGCAACGCCCGTGATGGCCGTTTCATCGAGCGTATCGGCTTCTTCAACCCGGTTGCCCGTGGTCAAGAAGAGCGTCTGCGCGTTGATCTTGAGCGTGTTACTCACTGGCAGAGCCAGGGCGCCCAGTTGTCTGGTCGTGTTGCTGAGCTGGTTAAAGAAGCGCGTAAACAGGCTTAAGCCGGTTAATGCGTGACTGTCAGTAAGTGATAGTAGGTGATGTTGTCGTTGTAATTTGTTGGAGCGGTCGTCGATGACGCGTTTTGAAACTAGCCATACAGACGACGCACATGTGGTGCTTGGTAAGCTAACTAGCCCTCACGGGATTAAAGGTTGGCTTAAGGTCTACTCCTATACCAATCCCATAGACAGCATCATGGAATACCCAGAATGGTGGGTGCGCCAAGGGGAATCCCTCACGCGCATGACCGTGATTCAGGGACGTCGGCAAGGCAAGGGTCTTGTGGTGCAGCTAAAAGGTGTTGATGACCGAACGGCAGCCGAAGCGCTGGCGCAAACGGACATTCTGATGCCGAAAGAGGCACTGCCTACGCTTTCCGATGATGAGTATTACTGGCATGAGCTTGAAGGCTTAACCGTCTTCACTCAGTCAGGCGAGCGGTTAGGGCAGGTCAGTTACCTGTTTGAAACCGGCGCAAACGATGTCATGGTGGTGCGCGGTGATAACGACGCAATTGATAAGCGTGAGCGACTGCTACCTTTCTTACCCGATGATGTAATTGTTGAAATCAGCCTCGAAGATGGCCGTATGGTCGTGAATTGGGATCCTGAGTTTTGAAAGCTAGTTTGAGTAAGCAGTTGTCGAGCGAGCTCACAGTAACTGATTCAACTGTTACTGCAGCAAACGGTGAAGAAAGCAGCTTAACGGATGCTCCCGCGATGTGGATTGGCGTGGTATCGCTGTTTCCAGAAATGTTCGATGCGATTACCCAACAAGGTGTGGTCGGTCGAGCGGTAGAGAAACAGCGTATTGCCCTGGAGTTTTGGAATCCGCGCGATTACGCCACCGACCGCCACCGCAGCGTGGACGATCGCCCTTACGGCGGCGGCCCCGGTATGCTGATGAAGGTAGACACCCTGCGGGCTGCTATCTTTGATGCTCGGCAACGAGCAGAGCAAGCAACGGGACAATCGCCTACCGTGATCTATCTCTCGCCCCAAGGGCGTAAGTTGGATCAGCAGGGTGTTCAAGCGCTCGCCTCAGCAGGCCCTCTCGTAGTGGTCGCTGGGCGCTATGAAGGCATTGATGAGCGCGTGGTGGAAAGTGACATTGATGAAGAATGGTCAATTGGTGACTATGTGCTGAGCGGTGGTGAGTTGCCAGCAATGGTGCTAATTGACGCGGCGGCACGGCTGGTACCCGGTGTGTTGGGCCACCAGGATTCCGCTATCGAAGACTCGTTCAATGATGGCTTGTTAGACTGTCCGCACTATACCCGTCCTGAGACGATCGACGGGCGACAAGTGCCTGATGTGCTGTTAAGTGGTAATCATGCGGCCATCAAGCGCTGGCGGTTAAAGCAGTCGTTAGGCCGTACATGGCAGCGCCGTCCTGATCTATTGGCAGGACGCACACTGGACGCCGAGCAACAGCGGCTTCTAGACGAGTTTATCGAGGAACACGCTCTGTCAACTAAGTGATTGTTTTTCAATTGCATAGAACAGAGCGGCGGTGCAGGGCAAATTAGGCAGATAGTCCATAAGACAGCTAGTCGATGAGACAGTTAGCCGACGCACCTGCGTCACCCATAACGACTCCCGCGTAGCTCGTTTCGAGCGCCGGGATCACGGTTTGCCCCTTCCACAACTGCGTGGCAAGCCATTACGTTATTTAGGAGTATGAAAATGAGCAGCAAGAACAAGGTGATCCAGGCGATCGAATCTGAGCAAATGGGCAAAGAGATTCCGGCCTTTGCACCGGGCGACACCATCGTCGTTCAGGTTAAAGTAAAGGAAGGTACTCGTGAGCGTCTGCAGGCGTTTGAAGGTGTGGTCATCGGTAAGCGTAACCGTGGCCTGAACTCCGCTTTCACCGTACGTAAAATTTCTCACGGTGTTGGTGTTGAGCGTACTTTCCAGACCTACAGCCCGCTGGTTGACTCTATTGAAGTCAAGCGTCGCGGTGACGTTCGTCAAGCCAAGCTGTACTACCTGCGCGAGCGCAGCGGCAAGTCGGCGCGTATCAAGGAAAAGCTGGCTTAACTGCCACTTTTTCACGGGCGCACGCTGTTTTGACATGCGTCGCGCTCGGATACCAAGACCCCGTCACCGCTTTGCGGGGCGGGGTTTTTGTTTGTGTGGTACCACCGTCAAGAGACCGTTAGCCTATGAGCGTGATAGATGCCTATCTAGATGCCTTATGGTTAGAGCAAGGGGCAAGCGACCATACGTTAGCGGCCTACCGGCATGACTTAACTGCTTGGCAGCAGCAGCTCGAAAGTGCGGGAGAAACACTGTTAACTCCCTCATCAGAGCGTTTTAGCGAGTGGTTGGAAGTACGTCGAGAACAGGGCTATCAACTACGCAGTAATGCACGGCTACTCTCGTCGCTGCGCAGTTTTTACCGTTGGGCACGGCTTTATGGGCATATCGCTAGCGACCCATTGGCCAATGTGGCGCTGCCGCGGGTACGCCCTAGCTTGCCGAATACCCTGGAAGAGGAAGAGGTTGAGCGTCTGTTGCTCGCCCCTGATATCAACACCTCGCTTGGCGTTCGCGACCGCACCATGCTTGAGCTGCTGTATGCCTGCGGGCTACGCGTGTCGGAGCTGGTTGGATTGACTGGCGATGCGGTCAATCTTCGCCAAGGGGTTGTTCGTGTCAGAGGCAAGGGCGATAAAGATCGACTGGTGCCAATGGGTGAAGAAGCGGCCGAGTGGGTAGAGCGTTACCTAAAAACGGCGCGGCCCGCGTTGATGCAAGATCCTACACGGCCCGCGCTGTTTCCAGGGCGGGCAGATAAAGCCATGACCCGGCAAACGTTTTGGCACCGTATAAAAGCCCACGCTATCACTGCAGGTATTACTCGACCCTTGTCGCCTCACACGTTACGCCACGCATTTGCGACCCATTTATTGAATCATGGTGCTAATTTGCGGGTCGTACAGCTGTTGTTAGGTCATAGCGATCTATCTACAACGCAAATTTATACCCATGTTGCCCAGGCGCGCCTGGAGCAACTGCATGCCGAACACCATCCGCGAGGTTGAAGATACAATGCATCAACGTATGTCTTTAGTTGCTAAATCCTGTGCTTCTTGGCTGGCGCTGGCGGGGTGCTTACTGCCTGCTGTTGCCAGTGCTGATGCCGTGTCCGAGCAGCTGATGGAGAATTTACAAGTTAATGGCCAGTCAATGCCGGTGGAGCAGGTAAACGAAACGCCAATGGATGGGGTGTATCACGTAATCCTGGAAAGTGGGGAGTCTTTTTACTCCAATGCCGATGGCAGCCACTTTTTGGTAGGGGACCTCTATCAAAACGCGGATAATGGTTTGGTTAACTTAACCGAGCAGGCGCGTAACCAGGAAAGGGCTACAGTGCTGGCTGCCATTCCAGCGAGCGAGCGAGTCGTTTTTCAAGGTGTGGGTGAGCCGAAAGCCACGGTAATTGTGTTTACGGACCCTACCTGCCCATACTGCGAGCGCCTACATGAAACGGTGCCTGAGCTTAACGAGCGCGGCATTGCAGTGCACTATATGGCCTTTCCACGCGCAGGCATGGGAAGTGGTGCTGCGACGACGCTTGAGCAAGTGTGGTGTTCGGATAACCGTAGCGAGTCCATGACTCAAGCTAAACAAGGCCAAACGCTTGCGGCATCGGCAAACTGCGATAACCCCGTTGCCGATCAGTACGAATTAGGTAAAGCTGTGGGCGTGCAGGGGACGCCTGCGATTGTGTTGCCCGACGGGAAAATGGTGCCAGGGTTTGTACCCCCCGACCGGCTCGTTAGCATGTTAGGCTTGGAAGACGAATAACGTCACGAGTAGTGACGAACGATAGCGCTGAGACACTGATTTAAGAGGCGGCACCTATGGGTGCCCATCACGAAAGGGGAAGTATTTTGAAACCGGTAAGAGTAGGCATTTGTGGGTTAGGTACGGTCGGTGGCGGTACATTTAACGTCTTAACACGTAACGCTGATGACATTAGCCGTCGTGCTGGCCGCCCGATTGTGATTGAGCAGGTTGCCCACCGCAGTATTCACCCTGACTGCGATATTACCGGCATTAATGCGACCTCTGACGTGTTTGAGGTGGCTAATAACCCTAACGTGGATGTGCTGGTAGAGCTGATTGGTGGCTACGATCTCGCCCGCGAGCTGGTGCTAACGGCGATTGAAAACGGCAAGCACGTTGTGACTGCCAACAAGGCCTTGATTGCTGTTCACGGTAATGAAATTTTCCGCGCCGCGCACAAAAAAGGCGTCATTGTTGCCTTTGAGGCGGCTGTGGCGGGCGGTATTCCGGTCATCAAATCGCTACGCGAAGGCCTTGGTGCTAACCGTATCGAGTGGGTGGCGGGCATCATAAACGGCACCGGCAACTACATTCTCACCCATATGCGTGATGAAGGTCGCGCGTTTGAAGACGTGTTGGCCGAAGCTCAAGCGCTAGGTTACGCGGAGTCTGACCCCACTTTCGACGTGGAAGGTATCGACGCTGCCCATAAATTGACCATACTGGCGTCAATTGCCTATGGCGTGCCGCTGCAGTTTGATAAAGCCTTCACCGAAGGTATTTCTCGCATTACTGCAGAAGACGTCGAGCAGGCCGATAACCTGGGTTACGTGATTAAGCATCTGGGCATCTCTAAACGGACTGATCAAGGGCTAGAGCTCCGAGTTCACCCGACGTTGATTCCTAAAGAGCGCCTGCTGGCGAATGTGCACGGCGTTAAAAATGCGATTGCGGTGATGGGTGATGCGGTTGGTCCAACACTTTACTACGGCGCTGGCGCCGGTGCTGAGCCGACAGCGTCTGCCGTCGTAGCCGACCTTCTGGATGTTGCCCGTGATATCGCCACGGACCACCACTACCGGGTGCCTTACCTAGCGTTTAGCGGCATCGACGATGATGCCAGTCAACTGCCGATTATGCCGATGGAAGATATTACCACCGCGTATTATCTGCGTCTGTTGGCGGTGGATCGCCCGGGTGTGTTGGCGCGTGTTGCCACCATTCTGGCCGAGCAGGGCATCTCTATTGAAGCGCTGATCCAGAAAGAGGCTACTGAAGGTGAGTTGGTGCCGATCATTTTGCTGACGCATCGCACAAAAGAGAAACAGATGAACGATGCTATCCGTGAAATCGAGTCCATGGCGGATATTGCTGGGCCGGTTACCCGTATTCGCGTTGAAAGTCTGAGCGAAGGGGAATAACTCATGCGTTATATCAGCACGCGTGGCCAAGCGCCCGCGCTCTCCTTTGAAGAGGTCGTGTTAACTGGAATGGCCAGCGACGGCGGACTTTATGTGCCGGAAACGCTGCCCGAGTTTTCTAAGCAAGAGCTGGCCAGCATGGCTGGCCTTTCCTACGCCGAGATTGCTTTTCGGGTCATGAAGCCGTTTGTAAATGGTGAAATTGACGACGAGACCTTCCGTCGCTTGGTGACAGAAGCTTACGCCACGTTCAATCATGACGCTGTTGTGCCGTTAAAGCAGTTGGATGCCAATCACTTTCTGCTAGAGCAGTTCCACGGCCCAACGCTGGCGTTTAAAGATGTCGCGCTGCAGCTGCTAGGGCGGCTGCTGGATCATTTCCTGAAAAAGCGTGGTGAACGTGCCGTCATTATGGGCGCGACCTCTGGGGATACCGGCTCCGCGGCCATTGAAGGCTGTCGCCACTGCGATAACCTCGATATTTTTATTCTCCACCCGCATAACCGCGTGTCTGAAGTACAGCGCCGCCAGATGACGTCGGTGCTAGCCAACAACGTCTTCAATATTGCTATCGAAGGCAATTTTGATGATGCCCAGGCAATGGTGAAGGCGAGCTTTGCTAATCAGGATTTCCTGAATGGCACGCGCTTAGTGGCGGTGAACTCGATCAACTGGGCGCGCATCATGGCGCAGATCGTTTACTACATCGCCGCTGGTGTTGCATTGGGCGCGCCTCAGCGAGAAGTGAGCTTCTGCGTTCCGTCGGCTAACTTCGGTAACGTCTTCGCAGGCTACATGGCGTTTAAGATGGGGCTGCCGGTGAAGCAGTTCATTATTGCCACTAATGCCAACGACATTCTGCATCGCACGCTTGCCGCCAATGATTTCTCCAAGAAAGAGTTGGCAGCGACCCTTGCGCCGTCAATGGACATCGTTGTTTCGTCAAACTTTGAGCGTTTGCTGTTTGATGCTTACGACCGCGATGGTGCCGCTGTGGCAGCGCTACTAGAACGCTTCCAGCAAGAGCCTACGGCGCTTGCCGATGCACCTCTGGCCAAGCTGCGCGAAAAATTCGCTAGCCATAGCGTTGATGATGCGACCATTCTGGAAGTCATTCGTGAAGCTCATCACCGTACTGGGGAGATCCTTGACCCCCATACGGCCACTGGCTATCGCGCTGCAGAGCGCGCACGCGTGGATACCACGACGCCGGTGATTACACTGGCTACCGCGCATCCGGCAAAATTCGCTGAAGCCGTGGTTAAGGCAGGCTTCCAGGGTGTGCCGTTACCCACTCATATGGATGATTTGCTTGAGCGCGAAGAGCGTTACACGGTGCTGCCTGCTGAGCTGAGTGCCGTGCAGCAGTTTGTCGCTGACAATCGGCGCTGAGGCGTCATGGCCGACGAACCAGCACTCACCCAGCAGAACGCCAATCAGCCACGCTTAGAGCCTCGTCAACTGGACGAGGCTATCTATGTGCGTGCCCAAGCGGAAGGCTTAAGCGAGCTACAAGCACGGCTATTGGCCTCACGATTGCCGGGCTATAAGGGCGAGCTCGCACCACTGGTGGCGCCGAGCTTGCGCTACTTGGTGCATCCAGAAAAGCTAGCCGATGGCCGCCGTGCCGCTGAACGTATTGCCCAGGCAGTGGCAGAAGGGGAATCCATCGGCATTCTCACCGACTACGATGTGGACGGCATCACCTCCCATGTGGTGATTCGGCGTACGTTGGTGGAGCTGTTTGGCGTATCTGAACACAAGTTACATAGTTTGATTGGCCACCGTATCCACGATGGCTATGGCATTAGCCTGCCGCTGGTGGAACGCACACTTGGTTTAAAACCGCTGCCCTCGCTGGTGATTACCGCCGACTGCGGCAGCTCAGATGAGCCGCGAATTGCACGCTTGAAAGCCGTTGGTATTGATGTGGTGGTCAGCGACCACCACGCGCTGCCGTTGGAAGGCCCACCGCCTTCTGCCTATGCCTGTGTTAACCCGACACGCAGTGATTGTGACTATCCCGATAAAACGATCGCCGGTTGCATGGTGGCATGGCTTTTGATGTCACTTGCCCGTGGCGTATTGATTGAATGGGGGGCATTGCCTGATGCAACGCCTAAGCTCTCACCGTGGCTTTCTTACGTCGCGCTGGGCACCGTAGCGGACTGTGTTTCGCTGGGCGGTAGTCCGGCCAACCGCGCAGTGGTTAACTACGGATTAACGCTGATCAACCGTATGGACGCTGCCTGTTGGCGCGCCATGGCGGCGCGGCTTGGGGCAGATAGTGTGCCGTTTAACGCTGAAACGCTGGCGTTCCAAATGGGGCCACGAATTAACGCTCGCTCACGGCTGGATGACCCCTATGCGGCGTTACACTTTATGCTCGCGGAAAGCGATAGTGTCGCCAATCGTCAGCTAGAAGTGCTTGATCAAGACAATCAGTCCCGCAAGGCGATTGAAGCGGACATGGCCGAAGAAGCGCGGGCGCTTGCCGTTTCGTCGCTGGAGGCTAATGAGCCTGCAGTGGTGGTACTGCTGGAAGATGGCCACCCTGGTGTGCAAGGTATTGTCGCTTCGCGGTTAGTGCAGGCCTATGGCCGCCCCGCGTTGGTGCTGACCCACGCGGCGGCGCCCAATATGTTGACCGGTTCTGGTCGCTCGATTGATGGCCTGCACCTACGGAATGCGCTGCAACGCACCTTTGAGCTAGCCCCTGAGTCGCTACCGCGCTTTGGTGGCCACAGTGGGGCGGCGGGTGTCGGCGTACCAAGAGAGCAGTTAGCGGCCTTTAAAGCCGCATTTCTACAGGCCGTTGGTGAGCAGTTGGGCGATACACCGCTTTACCCGCGGCTATGGACAGATGGCGAGCTCTCTACGTCGCAGCTATCTCTGTTAACGCTAAGCGAAGTTGAAGCGCTTGGCCCTTACGGGCGTGAGTTTGACCCGCCACTATTTGAAGGGCGCTTTATTGTTGAAGCACTACGCCCAGTCGGTGCTGAAGGTTCTCACCTGATGATGGAACTTTCCATGGGCGCGGTGACCAGCAAAGCGATTTGGTTCCGGGCGTTAACGCCAGGGGAGCTCCCCTCATTTAGCGTGGGCGACACGCTGCACTGCGCCTATAAGCTCAATCGCAACCGCTGGCGAGGTCGAGAGTCATTGCAGTTGATGGTAGAACACGCCAGCCCTGTCTAATCCTCTTTGCTATTCGCGGATTTTAGTCAGTGGACAACATCGTTTGATGGTTGAATAAGACAGGAAACTTGGTATGTCAGACTCGCTTAGTGGTAGCCATGTGGCTGCCAGACCGTCACGTATCCTGTTTTTCCCGCTGGGGTGGGTGCTTGCGCATACAGTGCGTTGCATCGAGATAGCCAACGTGCTGCGCCAACGTGGGCACGAGGTGATTTTCGCGGGTGATGATCCTAACCATCCCAGCTCTCGCTTGAGCCTTGTTCAGGAAGCAGGGTTCCCTCTTATCTATGCTCGGGAGCCGAATCTTCCCGATATATGGATACGCTTTCAACGCCTTGGCTGGAAAGCCTCCTTTTGGGATATGGTGCACCTACGCTATTGGGCGCCTCTGACCAAGATTATCGAGTCCCAATTGCAGGCTATCGAACAGGTCAAACCTGATTTAGTGGTGGGGGATGCCACGGTAAGTGCCAGTACTGCTGCGTACATTGCCGGCGTCCCGTGTGCTGGCATAATGAATGGCTATGCCGCGAGACTGTTAACGCCGCCAACACCGACCTACTACGCTGCTAAAGGCTTAGACCGCTATTTACTGTCTGGTATTCGGCGGCGACTTTACCAGAAGTATCAGCGGCCAGACCGAAATGCCTTTGACATGCTCTATCACATGCCAATGATTTCGCCTGATTTGCCAGGGCTCTACAGCTTGCCTAAACGGTTTCGCGATTATCATATGGTAGGGCCGATCTCCCCAGATCTAACGGCCCCATTACCTGACTGGTTTGATGAACTCCAAGATGGCACGCCCAATATTTATATCACCATGGGCTCAACCGGGTTGTTAGAGCACTTCCTGCGCAGCACGTATCCCACCTTGGGAGCGCTGCCTTACCGTTTTATGGTGACCACCGGTGGTCAGGTAAGCGAAGAGGTGATGAACGCTGCCCCGAGTAATTTCCGTTTTACGCGCTATGCGCCTGGCTCGCAGCTCTTGGCTCATGCTCGAGCAATGCTATATCACGGTGGCAATGGCAGTATGTATCAGTCTTTAGCGGCGGGTGTGCCAATGCTGGCGCTGCCTGCCCACTATGAGCAGCGTCTCAATGCTCAAATTGGCGTGCGCCAAAAATTCGGCTTGCAGATGTCAGTGCGTAGAATTAATCCCAATAAATTGGTGCGACAGCTAGAGCGACTAATGCATGAGCCAGTATTTCGTCAATCTGCCCAGCGTTTTTCAAGCGCCGTGCAAAAAGCAAACGGGGCAGCCAATGCTGCCGATATATTAGAGAGGGCTCTGGGGCGTTGATGAAATCAGAGCTATTGAGCGCCAGAACGACGTTTTCCCTGCCCGGTGATTCTCTGTTAGGCCACTGACGTTGCAGAATCTCTTGGAATAAGTGCTTGAATACTTTTACAAAAGGATAGACTCATGCGGGACGATCTGCCTACAGATCCGCATAAATACTATGAAGATATGATGGCCATGGTACTCGGCACGCTGTTTGTTGCTTTAGGGGTGGCATTTTATACCCACTCGGTATTAATCACTGGCAGCACCGCTGGGCTGGCATTACTGCTGAATTACGTGACTGGGTGGGGATTTGGCTTCTGGTTTTTTGCCATCAATGTACCCTTTTACTATTTGGCCATTAAGCGCATGGGGTGGAGTTTTACGCTGCGCACGTTTGCTGCTATCGGTCTCGTGTCGTTGTTCTCTGAACTCACCCAAGGTTGGGTACAGTTCGCCAATGTTCCGTCGCTGTACGCTGCGTTGATGGGGGGCGCTTTAATGGGCATAGGTATGTTGATGTTGTTCCGGCATCGAACCAGCCTTGGGGGAATTAATATTCTCGCGCTCTATCTGCAAGAAAAGCACGGCCTGCGGGCAGGCTATGTGCAGTTGGGTATCGATGGGCTAATTTTGCTGGTGGCACTGACCCAGCTACCGCTAGACCGCGTGGGTTACTCCGTGTTGGGGGCACTGACGCTGAATTTGATTATTGCCTTGAATCACAAACCAGGGCGGTATATCGGTGTTAGTTAAATAGAACTAACGAGACAGGTCGCTAGAGATTTCTTATCAAGCAGGGTAACTAACCGTCGATGCGCCAAGCCGGCTGTTCCTGTTAAGGTAGACGTCGTTAAATTTAGTTAAAAAGTATGTCCCGCGAATAAGAGTCGGCTTCCAAACATATAAATAGTAGGGCAGGGGACAATGCACCACGATAGTGTTTTATGCAAAGCGGTAACAACACAAAGTGCGAATGATCATCTGGGGCTTTCTGAGGCATTGAACCGGGCTAAGGGGTTGGAACCTCCGGTCAAGGTAACGCCTGTTTCAGCCAGTAAAGGCATCGTGCATCGCTTGCGTTTAGCGCAGCACAATTTGCTTTCGGTCTGGCGGGAGGAAGATTACTCAATACGTACCTCGCGCATGGCGCTGATGAAGCAAGACTATGTTCTGTGTAATAGCCCCGATACGGTTCGTCGCGTTTTCCTTGAGCAGCACGACAACTATGATCGTAAAAGTCCGCAAATGCGCCGTGCGCTGGAACCGCTTCTTGATGATGGATTGTTTGTCAGCGATGGCGATTTGTGGCGCCAGCGCCGACGCCAGTGCGCGCCATCGCTAACCAACGCTCTGTTACCCGGTTTCT
The DNA here is from genome assembly GCF_014897805.1 of Halomonas sp. 3F2F. Lineage (NCBI taxonomy): Bacteria > Pseudomonadati > Pseudomonadota > Gammaproteobacteria > Oceanospirillales > Halomonadaceae > Halomonas > Halomonas sp. 3F2F. The sequence continues at coordinate 4,985 of NZ_JABUZE010000004.1, read as the reverse complement.
GTACCACCATGACCGCCTCGGCGGAGGAGACTGCCAAGCGATGGGCCCAGCATCCATCGGATACGCCTATTGATATGCTGACTGAGATGGCGCATTTAACCGCGCGTATCATTGGCCGAACGATTTTTGGGGATGACACCACCGACGAAGAAGCAGAGCAGGTGGTGGCTGGCTTTACCGAATATCAGCGTCATTCTGAGCATTTAGATATGGCCAATATGCTGGGATTGCCATTTTTAAGCTTGCTAGGTAATCCACTGCGACGATCGCGTACGCGCTATTCAGCAAAACAAGTGCATGAAATTATTGACCGTATTATTGATCGTCATACGCACAGATCAGGGCAAGGACAGCATAGCCTGATTGAGAGCTTTATGACGTCTATGAAAGATGGCGGAGATAATGGCTGTCCGATGGGCCGAAAAGCGGTGCGTAATGAAGCGATTGTCATGTTTATGGCAGGGCATGAAACGACGGCTAACGCATTGGCGTGGTGTTGGTATCTGCTTGATTATGACCCTCAGGCTATGGCGCGCCTGCAGCATGAACTTGATGACGTGCTCGGTGGTAGAACACCCTGCTATGCAGATGTCGCTAAGCTGCCTTATACAATGGCGGTATTTGAGGAAGCCATGCGGCTATATCCACCGGTACCCATGCTGAGCCGACAAGCGCGTGGGGAGGATAAGGTGCGCAATCGCGATGTGCGCGAGGGAACCGTTTTGCTCGTATCCCCTTGGCTGCTGCACCGGCACCGTAAATTGTGGGAAGCGCCCGATCATTTTGTACCTGAGCGTTTTCTTCCAGAGGCTCCACGTCCAGACAAATTTGCTTATCTACCCTTTAGCGTGGGGCCACGTGTTTGTCTCGGCAAGCGCTTTGGGCTTTATGAAGGTGTTCTCTGCTTGGCAACATTGGCACAACATTTCACGCCTAAACTAGTGAAAGGCCACCAAGTGAGCATTGAATGTCGACTGACATTACGCCCACAAGGCGGCCTACCAATGATGCTACAGCCACGTTGAAATTACTTATCAGGCGCTAAGCCAAAACCACCATACGATAGCGGCGATAAGACCGATTCCTGCCAGGTTGATCAATAGGCTCATGAGGCCTCCTGTTGGGCGGGTTTCCAAAGCCGTAAGCGGTTGGCGTTGCTCACCACGGTGATTGACGATAGCGACATGGCCGCACCGGCAATGATGGGTGACAGCAGCATGCCGGTGAAGGGGTAAAGCACGCCCGCAGCAATCGGGATGCACAGTACGTTATAGCCAAAGGCTCCGACTAGGTTTTGTTTGATGTTGGTGAGCGTCGCCCGGCTTAACTCGATAGCAGTAGCCACACCATGCAGCGAACCGCGCATCAAGGTAATCCCGGCGCTCTCCATAGCGATGTCGGTGCCCTGGCCGATGGCAAAGCCAACGTTGGCACGAGCCAGTGCTGGGGCATCGTTGATGCCATCCCCCACCATGCCTACGACCTCTCCTGCCTGCTGGCGACGCTCAATTTCTGCGTGTTTATCATCTGGCGTCATGCCTGCTCTAAACTCGCTAATGCCCACTTCCCTTGCCACGGCGGCCGCGGTGTGTTGATTATCTCCAGTAAGCATGACGACGGTTAAGCCATCTTCTTGTAAGCGTTTCACTGCGGCAGCCGCGTCAGCACGCAGCGGGTCACTGATGCCGAATAGAGCGGCTAGCTTGCCATTGGCTGCCAGGTATACCAATGAGCGTGCTTTCGCCTCTAGCTGGCGTACGCTCTCTTCGGCAGGGGTTAGGTCCACGCCAGCCTCTTCAAGTAGGCGAGCATTGCCCAGCAGCAGTGAGTCGCCTGCTTGGGTGCTACCTTTCACACCGCCACCGGTGACGCTATCAAACGTATCCAGTGTTTCAGCAGGGGCATTATGCGCTTCTGCATAAGCTGTTAAGGCATTAGCTAACGGATGCTCCGAACGGCTTTCCAAAGCGGCTACCCAAGCGAGCACTTGCGAGGCATCACTATGTAGCACAGTCGCATCGGTCACTTGAGGCTTGCCCTCAGTCAATGTACCGGTTTTGTCCACCACTAAGGTGGTGATTTGGCTGGCGGTCTGTAGCGCTTCACCACTTCTTACCAATACACCGTGCTCGGCGGCTTTACCCACCCCAATCATGGTGGAAATCGGTGTTGCCAGCCCTAATGCGCAGGGACAGGCGATAATCAGCACCGTGGTGGCAGTCACCAGCATATGGATCATCACGGGAGCGGGGCCGATGTTAAACCAGATTAGCGCGGTTAGTACGGCGATGATCATCACGCTGGGAACAAAAATTCCCGATACCTTATCGGCCAATTCGCCAATTGGCGGACGGGAGTTTTGTGCGCTGGCGACCTGTTCGGTTATACGACCCAAACGGGTGTCGCTGCCCACACGAGTGGCGCGATAGACCAAGCTGCCATTGCCGTTAACAGTCCCTGCGCTGACATCGTCATCCGCGTTTTTATGAACGGGTAGCGGTTCACCGGTCAGCATGGATTCATCAATATAGCTTTGACCATCGAGTACGATGCCATCCACTGGCAGTCGTTCGCCGGGTCGTACGCGGATATGATCGTCTATCGCTACGTCGTCAACAGGCAACTCCTGTTCTTGGCCATTACGGATCACGCGGGCTGTTTTCTCCTGCAGGTCTAGCAAGCGTTTTAATACACTGCTGGTGCGTCCACGGGCACGTAACTCCATGGCATTGCCGAGCAGGATGAGCCCCACCACCATGGCCGATGCTTCAAAGTAGATGCCTTGAGCGACCTCGGGTAGCCAAGGAGCAAACGCCACGACCATCATCGAATACAGCCAGGCGGTACCTGTGCCCATGGCCACGAGCGTATCCATATTGGCCTGGTGGAGCTTGAACTGTTTCCAAGCGTTGGTAAAAAAGTGCCGCCCTGGAAATGCCAAAATAGCCAGGGTAAGCAGGCCAATGACCAGCCAATAAAGACGGCCCATCCCCATGGGGTGCGGGTGGTAAACAAACATGCTCAGCATGAGCGGAATAGCCAGCGCTAATGACAGCATGCTGCCGCGCAGGCGTTGGCGATAGGTTGCTGCTTCTTGAGACTCACGAATGCGTTCGGCCTCGCGCATGTCGACAATGGGCTCGGCGCTATAGCCTGCTGCCGCCACAGCGTTAATCAGAGCCTCGCGCTCAACCTTGCCGGTTACTTGGGCGGTATGGGTGCCAAAGTTCACCGAGGCATCGGTAACGCCCGGGGTGTTGGCCAACGCTTTTTCGACGCTATTCACACAGCCTGCGCAGGTCATGCCACTAATCAACAGCCTCTGCTGAGGCGCGCTGGTGAGCGTCTCATTTTCAGCCGCCTGTTTGTCGTTACCTTTATCGACCGTTGGCGCAGGATCACTTTCTGTCGGTGGTTGAGTCTCGCCGCTAGGGGCACTCGGCGGATAACCCGCTTCACTTAACGTGCTATCCAGCGCATCGTTTTCTAACGTACTGGTAACTTCCAAGCGTTTTTCTGCGGGAAAGCCTTCTACGTAGGCGTTAGGATCAACGGCTTGAACCGCCTCGCGCATGCGCTTAACGCAGCCCTGGCAGGTCATGCCCGGCACGCTGCGACTCAGTGTTTGTGGCTGCAGGGTGTGTGACTGCATGGTGCCTCCTCGGGAAAACTCTCAATTAAACGACATAGGCTATGACCGTCTGGTATGCCATTGGGCATGTGCTGCCAGCTCTCTAGTGCCTGTTCCATGCGTTGGGCGAGCGCTTCAAGCTCGGCAATGCGTGCGCGGATTTGCGGTAGCCGGTGGGTGAGCAGATCGCGCACCAATGGACATGGGGAGTCGCCTTGATCGGCCTGAGTCAGGATGTCGCGAATCTCAGCCACGCTAAAGCCGAGCTTGCGTGCTCGTTGAATAAAGTGCAGTCGCTCTAAGTCAGTGGTTGAAAATAACTGGTAGCCGTTCTCAGGGTGGCGTGTTGGTACCAGCAACCCCTCACGGGTGTAATGACGAACTGTTTCTGCGGTAACGCTACCGCGTTTGGCAAGTTCGCTGACCTTCATCGTTCCAGGCTGCATAACGCCCTCTGCGTGGAAGTTGTGATGTTTTTTAGTGTAAAACCTATGGGTAACACATAGGTCAAGCGATATTGGTGCCTTGAGTCAAAATGACTAAAACACTGATTTAAAACAACCGTTCGACTAATGTATAAGCCAAAACCGAAATAAAACGCTCGTTTGCCCTTGATCCCAAGCGGTCATTGGGCGAAAACTGGGGGTGTCAGAACAAAGAAGGTGGATGGGAGTATCCATCGGATCATTGGGAAGAGAGGCCCACTATGCATAATAAATTTAAAAAGCTCACCTTGGCGGCCGCAGTAGCATCAGTCGCTTTTGCCAGTCAGGCGCAAGCAGGTGGTTATCAAATCAATGAGCAGAGCGTCAGCGGACAGGGGTATGGCCATGCAGGACGTAGCTCAAATGTGCATGATGCAACTATTGTGTACGGCAACCCAGCGGGTATGTCGTTTCTTGACCGTGCCCAAATTACAGTAGGTGGCACGTTCCTAAACGTGAATAGCGACATTTCTAATGTCCGTGCCTCGCAGAGTAGCCCCGCTTTCCTGCAGGCGACAGGAGGCGCGACAGATACGTTGCCAGTGGCAGGCTCTAACGATGGCGATATGGTGCCAGGCACATTAGTTCCCTTCGCCTTTTATGCACACCCTGTTAACGAGCAGCTGGCATTCGGTTTTGGCGTCTACGCGCCATTTGGTTCTCAAACCGAATACGAAAATGACTTTCAGGGGCGTAACCAGGGCAATTACACCGAAGTAAAAGTGATGACGGCTCAGCCAACGGTCTCTTATCGCTTCAACGAACAGTGGTCTGTTGGTGCTGGCCTTACCTATAACCGCGTAGAAGGCGAGCTTCGCCGTCAGGTGCAGGGCAAACGCATGAAAGATTTCATCCAGCCAATATCGTCG